>JBARUV010000178.1:0-14914 GCA_049645905.1 Sulfitobacter sp. | reverse complement strand
GTAACCTCAATCATCCAGCGACCTCCACAAGTGAACCGTTTCGCACCAATTCTGCAGCACGCTCAATGTCCGGCGCAAGATAGCGATCCTCTGCCAGTGTCAGAACTTCGGCCCGAAGGCGGACCATAACTTTCTGTAAACGCGGTGACGTCATCAAGGGTGCTCGGGCCTCGATCCCCTGACAGGCACACATGACTTCAACCGCTTGGATTACCGATAAATTGCGGTTCATCCGCGCAAGGCGATATGCCCCGTGTGCTGCCATGCTGACATGATCCTCCTGATTGGCCGAGGTCGGCGTGCTGTCTGTTACACAAGGGTTGGCAAGGTGCTTGTTTTCGCTCATCAGCGCCGCTGTCGTCACTTCGGCAATCATAAAGCCGGAGTTCAGACCCGGATCAGGTGTAAGGAATGGAGGCAGATCATAGCTGAGCGTCGGATCAACCATCAGCGCCACACGGCGCTGCCCGATCGCGCCAATCTCTGCCACGGCCAGCGCGATCATATCCGCGGCAAATCCAACAGGTTCGGCGTGAAAGTTGCCGCCGGAAACGATCATATCCTCGCGTGTCAGAACCAGTGGGTTATCGGTGACCGCGTTTGCTTCGATTTCGAGCGTCTGCGCAGCCTGCCGGATCACATCCCAGGCGGCCCCGACAACCTGCGGCTGGCAGCGAATGCAATAAGGGTCCTGCACCCTTGTGTCCCCTTCACGATGGCTTTCGCGGATCACAGAACCCTCCATCAAGGCCCGCATTTCGCCTGCCACGTCGATTTGACCGCGATGGCCGCGCAGAGCGTGAATATCTGCCAGCAAGGGCGCTGTGGATCCCATGATTGCATCGGTGCTGAGGGCCGCAATCACAACAGAATTGCGCACCGCATTCTGCGCCTCGAACAGCCCCGCCAGGGCACAAGCAGTAGAAAACTGGGTCCCATTTATCAGGGCGAGCCCCTCTTTGGGGCCCAGCACCACAGGGGTTAAACCGGCCTGTGCCAAGGCCGCTGCACCGTCCATCTCGACCCCTTCGAACACCGCACGCCCTGACCCGATCATCGCGGCGGCCATGTGAGCCAGCGGGGCCAGATCGCCTGACGCGCCTACCGATCCCTGTGCGGGAATCACCGGAAAGACGCGGGCGTTCAGCATTCCTTCGATCAATGCACAAACCTCCCAACGCACACCGGATGCGCCGCGCCCCAGTGACATCAGTTTCAGCGCCATCATGAGCCGGGTTAGCGCAGGCGACAGCGCATCCCCCACACCACAGCAATGGGACAGGATCAGGTTGCGTTGCAGCGTGGTTGTATCCTGCGGCGCGATCTTGCGATTGGCCAGCTTTCCAAACCCGGTGTTCACGCCGTAGACCGGAGCGCCTGCCGCTGCAGCACGCGCGACCTGCGCTGCAGCCTCTCCGACCAGCGGCTTCGCAGCAGGATCCAGCGTTAGGGTGTCTTCCCCGCGCCAGATTGCCTCAAGCGTCTCAAGGGTCACATTGCCCGGTGAAAGGATCACGGCCGACCTCCAAAATAGCGCCTGAACAAAGGGTTAAATCCGATGCGGTAAGAAAGCTCAGCAGGATGCGCCACATCCCAAATCGCCAGATCCGCGCGCATTCCGGGGGCAATTTGGCCGCTGTCTTTCAGACCAAGTGCGCGAGCGGCATGCTGCGTGATCCCGCGCAAGGCTTCCTCCGGCGTTAGCCTGAACAAAGTGCACCCCATGTTTGCAGCCAGTAAAAGCGACGTCATCGGCGAAGAACCGGGGTTGCAATCCGTTGCCAGCGCCATGTGTGTGCCAGCGGCGCGAAAAGCCTCGACAGGAGGCAATCGGGATTCATGCAGCGTATAGAACGCACCGGGTAGCAGCACTGCCACCGTACCCGCACCGGCGAGGGCCTGTGCATCCGCTGCGGTGGCATATTCGACATGGTCCGCTGAAATCGCGCCATGGCGTGCCGCGAGCGCCGTGCCACCTTGATGCGACAACTGTTCCGCGTGCAGTTTCACCGGTAGTCCAAGCGCCTTGGCAGCGTCGAAAACCCTACCTATCTGATTGGTATCAAAAGCAATCTTCTCGCAAAAACCATCAACAGCGTCCACCAGCCCTTCGGCATGCGCGGCGCGGAGTGCGGGGATGCACACCGTGTCGATATACCCGTCCGCATCGCCTGAATATTCTTGCGGGATGCCATGCGCACCCAAAAAGCTGGTCAGGATCCGAACAGGCCGCAACTGTTCCAACTTGCGCGCCGCACGCAGCATTCGCAGTTCAGTTTTAACGTCCAGCCCGTAGCCCGATTTGACCTCGACCGTGCAGACACCTTCAGCAATCAGCGCATCCAACCGCGGCAGGGCATCGGCAACCAGTGTCGCCTCGTCAGCTTTGCGCGTCGCGGCCACGGTAGAGACGATCCCCCCACCCGAGCGCGCAATCTCCTCATAGCTAACACCTTGCAAACGCTGCTCGAATTCGCGTGCCCGGTCGCCGCCATGAACCAGATGGGTATGGCAATCAATAAGTGCGGGCGTGATCAGACGGCCTTGCATATCCTCGGCTGGCTGTCCGTCATATCTCGCGGGCAGATCCGTACCCACCCATTCAATTCCGTCTTCGTCAAACACCACCGACGCTTGCGCCAGCAAACCATAATTTCCCCCGACCAGCGTGGCGATCCGGGCGTTGGTTAGGATTTTGGGCATGGGTTGACCTTGGGCTGTGGGGTGTGAATATGTATATACATATTGAACAGCAGTTTTGAGTCGTCAAGAGGCAAACCATGACAGTGATCCATGCCAAGACCGCGCTTTTACCCCAAGGCTGGACCCAAGATGTGACTGTCACGCTTGCTGATGGACGGATCAAAGCCGTCGTGGCGGGGCAGCCGGGTGGGCCAAAACAGACCCCTGTTGATATCCTGCTGCCTGCGCCGACGAACCTGCACAGCCATGCCTTCCAGCGCGCAATGGCAGGACTGACAGAGCGGCGGGGGACAGAGGCGCATGACAGCTTCTGGACATGGCGGCAGTTGATGTTCCGGTTTCTGGATCAACTGACACCCGAAGACATTGAGGCCATCGCCGCGCAGGTTCAGATGGAAATGCTGGAAGCGGGCTTTGCCGCCGTGGCGGAGTTTCACTATCTGCATCACCAACCGGGCGGAACGCCCTACGACAACCGCGCGGAATTGAGCACGCGCATAACGGCGGCAGCCGGACAGACCGGAATCGGCCTGACGCTGCTGCCTGTTCATTACGCCCAAGGCGGTGTTGACGGGCGTGCGCTGGGGCCGGGTCAGGTCCGCTTTGGCAATGATCTGGACGGGTATCTAAAGCTGATGGACGGGGCGAAAGAGGCCGTCGCACAGATGCCCGATGACACCGTGCTTGGCATTGCACCGCATTCGCTGCGCGCCGTAACACCAGATGATCTGGCAAAGTTGCAGGAATTCCGCGGCCCTATTCACATGCATCTGGCAGAACAGATTCCGGAGGTGGCAGAGATCAAGGCAGCCTATGGCGCGCGGCCGGTGACATGGGCGTTGGATCACCTTGATCTGGGGCCGCGCTGGTGCCTGATCCACTGCACGCAGATGAACGAAGCCGAGACCATTGGGTTGGCCCAGACGGGCGCTGTTGCGGGGTTGTGCCCGCTCACCGAAAGCTCGTTAGGGGATGGAATTTTCAACGGCGTGTCCTGGGCCAGAGCGGGCGGCGCATGGGGCATAGGATCTGACAGCAACATCTTGATATCATTGACTGAAGAGTTGCGCAGTCTGGAATATTCCCAGCGCCTCATCACCCACAACCGTGCTGTTTTTGCGACACCGGAACAGTCCACCGGAAGGGTGCTGTTTGAACAGGCCTGCACGGGCGGCGCGCAGGCGGCGGGACGCCAAAGCGGCATAATAGAGGCTGGCCAATGGGCGGATATGCTGACGCTGGACGGGACGGCAACAGACTTTATCGGGCGCTCGGGTGACAGCCTGCTGGATACGTGGATTTTCGCCGGAAAGGACGCGCGGATCCGCGATGTCTGGGCGGCGGGACGGCATGTGGTCAAGGACGGCACTCACATTGAACGAGGCGCAATTTCAAACGCATACCGCAAGACGTTGCTGCGGTTGAAAGACGTGATGTAATGCAGGGATGGCAAGACATTCAGGCCGAAGCACTGCGCCGGATACAGGCACGCGAGTGGTTGCCCGGCGCGCAAATTCCGAACGAGGCCGCGCTGGCCGCAGAACTGGGATGCGCGCGGGCCACGGTCAACCGGGCATTGCAGGCGCTGGCCGAAGATGGCTGGCTGGAGCGGCGGCGCAGGGCCGGTACGCGGGTCGCCCTGTCCCCCCAGAGGCGGGCGCAGATGGTGGTGCCGGTGGTCCGGCAAGAGGTTGAAGCAGCGGGCAAAACCTATGCCCACACCCTGCTGCACAGCAACCAGACCGGCGCGATCCTGTCATTGCATACAGTGCATCTGGCTGACACAGCGCCCTATGCGGTGGAGGATCGCAGCATTGATCTGACCCGCATACCGTCAGCCGCGACTGCCGATTTCACCAGTATCAGCGCAAATGAATGGCTGGTCCAAAACGCCCCTTTTGATCATGGCACGCTGGAATATCTGGCGGGGTCCGCCGCGGCCTTTGAAGCCACCTATCTGGACTGCGCAGAAGGGACGCCGCTGTTGGTTCTGCAACGCGAAACCTTTAGCGATGAAGGCAGGATCACGAAAGTGCGGATGGCCTATGCCCCCGGCCACACGGTGCGCCTGAACATCTAAAATTAACCCGTTGGCAAGTGTCACACACTGTACACCGCGCGTACACCGGCGGTACACCGGAGGGTGACAATCTTTGACAAAACGCCGGCGTCAGGATTGATGCTGGCTGCGCACATAGTCCATCACGGAACTGCGCACGGACATATCACCGCGATCCCGCGCCGCGTAGATAACATCGAGCACTTCACCCAGATCACAGCGACGGATCAGGCTTTTGACCGGCCCGATGGATGCCGGGCGCATGGACAGCGTGCGAAACCCGATTGCAGCAAGGCACAGCGCCTCGACAGGGCGGCCTGCATCCTCGCCGCAGAACGACAATGGCGTATCGGTGTCAGCGCACCGTTCGACAATGGTTTCCAGAAAGCTGAGGAAGCTGACATTCAGCGTGTCATACCGTCGCCGGACACGCTCGTTTTCGCGATCAGCGGCAAAAAAGAACTGTTTGAGGTCATTGCCGCCGACAGAGATGAATTCCACCTCTTCAAAGAACTTGCGGGGGGCATAGGCAAGGCTGGGGGTTTCCAGCATCGCACCCACTTCGATGCTTTCGGGCAAGGTATGGCCAAGCCGTGCTTCGCGGGCGAGCGTTTTGTCTACTTCTGCGCGGGCGGCGCGAAATTCCTCGAACTGCGCCACAAAGGGGAACATCACCGTAAGCGGGCGCCCGTCGGCGGCCCGCATCATCGCCTGCAACTGCATGCGCATGATGCCCGGTTTGTCGAGCCCGACGCGGATTGCACGCCAGCCCAGCGCCGGATTGGGTTCATCCGTCGGCTTCATGTAGGGCAGCACTTTGTCAGAGCCGATGTCGAGGGTGCGAAACTGTACGCGCTTGCCCTCAGCGGCATCCAGCACGCGGGCATAGAAGGCGGAAAGCTCTGTTCGTTTCGGCATCTTGTTGCGCACCAGAAACTGCAATTCGGTGCGGAACAACCCGACGCCATCAGCGCCTGAATTCATCAGTGACGGCAGGTCGGCCATCAATCCGGCGTTCATGTGCAAGCCGACGATGGCCCCGCATTTCGCCTGTGCCGGTTCATTGCGGATCGAGGCATAGCGTTCCTGTGCTGCTGCCTGCATCGCAATCTTGTCACGGAATGCATTGGCCACCGAATCTTCGGGGCGCAGGTGCACCACGCCCTGTTCGCCGTCCACCATGATGTAGTCGCCATTCAGCGCCTCGTGGGTGACGCGGCCTGCGTTCACGATCAGCGGAATTGCCAGCGCGCGCGCCACGATCGCCGCGTGCGAACCAACGGAGCCTTCTTCAAGCACAATGCCCCTGAGCGAGCGGCCATAATCGAGCAATTCTGCGGGTCCGATATTGCGCGCCACAAGGATCGGATCATCGGGCATTTCCGCACCGGTATCCGCGCCCTGACCGGTCAGGATACGCAACAGGCGGTTGGACAGATCATCCAGATCAGACAGGCGTTCACGCAGATAGCTGTCGCTTGCCTGCCCCATGCGCTGGCGGGCCAGTGACTGTTCTTTTTCCACGGCCGCCTCGGCGGACAAGCCGCTGCCGATGTCATCACACATCCGCCGCATCCAGCCTTTGGAGTTCGCAAACATGCGATAGGCCTCGAATACCTGCTGCTGGTCCTTGTCGTGGCTTGCCATGCTCAGCATCTGATCGACGCTGAGCCGCAGTTGCTCCACCGCTTCGGTCAGACGATTTTCCTCCGCGACGGGATCATCCGCGATCGGGTTGGAGACAACAACGCGGGGTTCGTGCAGCCAGACGTGCCCCTG
The DNA here is from genome assembly GCA_049645905.1 of Sulfitobacter sp. GTDB lineage: Bacteria > Pseudomonadota > Alphaproteobacteria > Rhodobacterales > Rhodobacteraceae > Sulfitobacter. The sequence continues at coordinate 8,373 of JBARUV010000178.1, read as the reverse complement.
GGCCACGCCCTCCTGCCCTACGGTGCCGCGCAACAGGACCGGTTGGGAATGGCGGGCGGACATGGCGGCCCCTTCGCCCACAAAAGCGCCCAGTTCGGTCATTTCCGCCAGCACCATTGCGACGACTTCCAGCGCGTAAACTTCATCAGGGGTGAATTCACGGGCCGCTTTGGATTGCACCACCAATACGCCAAGGGTTTCGCCAATGCGCTGGATCGGAACGCCGAGGAAACTGGAGAAGATTTCCTCGCCGGTTTCGGGCATGAAGCGGAAGCCGCGGGCCTGCGGCGCGTCCGGTGTGTTGATCACGCGGGCGGATTTTGCGACGCGGCCGACAAGGCCCTCACCCAGTTTCATGCGGGTCTGGTGGACGGCGTCGGACTTGAGGCCTTCGGTTGCGCAGAGTTCGAGTGTGACATCGTCGCGGAACAGATAGATCGAGCAGACCTCGCACCCCATGGAGGTTGCGATCAGATGGGTGATCTTGTCCAGACGAGTCTGGCCGGCCTCGTCCGAGGCCATGGCATCGCGCAAACGGCCCAGCAGCTTGCGGCTTTCTGTTTCAAACGCTTGCGGCATTGCGGCAGTTGTCCCCGTCCCTAGTCAGTGCAAGTGTAGACCACATGGTGCCTACAAGCGAAACGGGAAAGTGATGTCCCCTATGCCGCTTTATCCAGCTCGAACGCATCATGCAGCGCCTGAACGGCCAGTTCCATATATTTACGGTTGATCAGCACAGATATCTTGATTTCGGATGTGGTGATAACCTGAATGTTGATACCTTCATCAGAAAGCACCTGAAACATCTTGGCCGCAACGCCGGTATGGCTGCGCATGCCAATGCCCACGACAGACACTTTGGCGACATCCTGATCCGCGATCAGATCATGAAAATTGATCTTTTCCGCCTGTTGTGCCGCTGCCAGCGCTTTTTCAGCGCGTTTGACCTGATCCACGGGACAGGAGAAGGTCATGTCAGTCCGGCCTTCTTCGGAGATGTTCTGAACGATCATATCGACGTTCACACCACCCTCGGACAGCGCGCCAAAGATCGCGGCGGCGATGCCCGGCCTGTCGGCCACGCTGACCAGTGTCATCTTGGCTTCATCGCGGCTGAATGCCACACCGGCGACTACATTGCTTTCCATGATTTCCTCCTCATCACAGACGAGCGTTCCGGCATCGTCCGATTGTTCCTCAAAGCTGGAGAGCACCCGCAGCTTGACCTTAAAGCGCATCGCCAGTTCGACCGAGCGCGTTTGCAACACTTTGGCCCCCAGCGACGCCAGTTCCAGCATTTCCTCGAACGCGATTCGGTCGAGCTTGCGCGCCTTTGCCTCGACCCTTGGGTCTGTCGTATAAACACCGTCTACATCCGTGTAGATATCACAGCGCTCCGCCCCGAAAGCAGCGGCAAATGCCACGGCGGTGGTATCGGAGCCGCCACGGCCCAGCGTGGTGATACGGCCTTCGGGGCTGACACCCTGAAAACCCGCAACAACCGCGACTCTCATACCCTCGCCAAACTTCGCCATGATATTGTGAGGCGGAATTTCCTCGATCCGGGCCGAAGAATGCGCCGATGTGGTTCTGACCGGCACCTGCCAGCCCTGCCAGCTGCGCGCCGGCACGTCCATTTCCTGCAGTGTCAGCGCCATAAGTCCGGCCGTCACGTTTTCGCCACTGGACACGACCGCATCATATTCACGCGCATCATAGAGCGGTGACGTTTCGCCAACCCAGCCCACCAGTTCATTGGTCTTGCCCGACATCGCAGAGACGATGACAATCACGTCATAGCCCTTGGCGACTTCCACGCCCACGCGCTTGGCGGCGCGGCGGATACGATCCAGCGTGGCCACCGATGTGCCACCAAATTTCATCACAAGAACAGGCATGTCTTCCCCGCCGTTAATTCCGGCGCGGTTTACGCGCTACACCAGCCAAGAGCAAGCCAGCTCCTCCGTTTTGGCCTCAACCGACCAGGGGATGTCTTTGCACCGCCGTGGCCCAAGGCCGCTGAACCGCGGCACAGCCATAGCGAATTGGATCTTTCGCGGTTTCCGGCAAAGACCCATCGAGGCTCAATAGGCGTGCGTGCGCCCGTCCCATGTCTCAAAACAACCGGTTGTCTGGACACTCAACGCCTCGAAACGCGCCGCCAGTCCTTGAACGGATTGTTCGGTGGTGATGTCCGCCGCGCCCCCGCCCATATCGGTCTGCACCCAGCCGGGATGGTAAATCCCGACCGCAATCCCTTCGCCCTTCAGGTCACTCGCCAGATTGCGCCCCAGATTAAGGGCCGCAGCCTTGGACGCGCGGTAAATATAGCTGCCCCCCGGTGCATGTGTGTCCGAGGCCATCTGCGAAGAGATGATGGCAATCTTGGCGTCGCGGGCACGGCGCAAATGCGGCAGGAGGGCCTGAATGGTCAGGAAAACACCGGTTACATTTGTGGCAAAGGTCTGCGCCCATAAATCAGCGCCATAGCCGGTTTCAAGGCTGTTTCCCTTGTCCAGATAGACGCCGGCATTACAGATCAGCAGATCAATCGCCTTGTCGCCCAGCGCCTCTGCCATCTCGTTGTGGCTGGCAGGCTGGGTGACGTCGAGCTGCATTTGCGAGGCCAATGAACGGCCTGTCCCGATAACATCCCGGCCTTGTGCCGCATAATGTGCCGCCAATCCGGCACCGATTCCGCGACTGGCGCCTGTGATCAAGATAGTCATTTGCGGGCCTCCTAACTGAGTTTCTTTTTGGGCCGGAACGGAAGCGGCAGGATCGGTACGCCCTCTTCGACCAGTGCGCGCGCCTGATCCAGTCGCGCCTCACCGTAGATGGAGCGTTCAGGTGTGTCGCCGTCGTGCATCGCGCGCGCCTGTGCGACAAAATCCTTGCCAACGTATTCCGAGCTTTCTTCCACTTTCTTGCGCAATGCCGCCACTGCCTTTTCGACATCCGACTTGGGATGGCTCAGCATCGGCACGGTGTCCTGCGGTTGCACTGCCGGCTCTTTCTCTGACGTTGTTACGCGCGGCGCCATCAGGGATTTGGCGACCTCACCAGACCCGCAGACCGCGCAGGACAGATGCCCTGCACGCTCCAGCGTTTCAAACGCGGTGGCAGAGGCAAACCAGCTGTCAAAGCTGTGGCCTTTTTCACATTTGAGCGCATAGCGTATCATTCCGCGGGTCCGCGCGGACGTGGGTCAAAGTCGCAAATCAGTTGTTTGAGCTCCGGTTCGGCCACCTTGGCCGCTGCCGCCTTGCGCGACAGCCAGCGGCGGCGGCGTTCCCTGTGTTCGGGATATTTTTGCGCGAGCGATTTCACCCGCACCGGATAAAGCATCGCCAGACAGGGCAGATCATCCTCTTCACCGACGTCCTTTGCATAGGAGTAGACACCCAGACAGCCATCACCGGTCTTGCCCTGCACACCGGCTTCTTCCCATGCTTCCTGAGCGGCGCTTTGGGCAGGGGTTTTTCCCTCCATCGGCCAGCCTTTGGGCACGATCCAGCGTTTGGACCCGCGTGAGGTGATCAGCAGGATCTGGACCTTGCCCTGTTTCACGCGATAGCACAGGGCGGCAAACTGCGTGCGCACTTCGCCTTTTGGTCCACCATGCAAAGAGATCGGTAGTTGTTTGATCATGTCTCGGCCGTCTTGCTGTTCACGCGTGTCTTGACCCCATATATAGACACTCCATCTCCAATGACCAGTTTCCATGCAAGCCCTTGTGGCGGCTGTGGCCTTGACCGATAGTCGCGCCATGAAACGGCTTTTTTCCTTTGCGGTTCCTTTCTTGGCCACTGTCTTGCTGACCTGTGGTGGTGTGCGGGCTGAACGCGCGGTCACGGTCTTTGCCGCTGCCAGCCTTGGCGGCGCGCTGGAAGAGATTGCGCGCGGTTATGGCGTGCCGGTGGTGTTTGCCTATGGCGGGTCCGGTGCAATGGCACGTCAGGTTGCGGCTGGGGCGCCTGCGGATCTGGTGGTTCTGGCCAATCCGCAGTGGATGGCGTGGCTGGAGGAACAGGGAAGCATCGCTGCAGGCAGTGCGGTGGTTGTGACAGGGAATACGCTTGTCCTGATCGCGGCCAAGGGTGCGCCTGCGGTGAGCGACATTTCCGCTTTGCCGGATCTTTTGGCGGGTGCCCGTCTGGCGATGGGCCAACGCGACGCGGTGCCTGCCGGGACATATGCGCGGCAATGGCTGGACCATGCGGGGCTTTGGCAGGCAATCGCGCCGCATCTTGCCGAAACGGATAATGTGCGCGCCGCACTGGCGTTGGTTGCGCGCGGCGATGCGCCTTACGGAGTGGTTTACGGTAGTGATGCGCAGGCAGAACCTGCCGTGGAAGTTGTCTATGACGTGCCGGAAAACAGCCACGATGCGATCCTCTATCCCGCAGCCGCCCTGACCCCTGAAGGTGCTGCGTTTCTTGCCCGTCTTGTCAGCGCGGAGGCCGCCGCCGTGTTTGCCGCCCACGGGTTCAAAAGGCCCGTGGAATGACCGTGGACGCCGCTGCGTGGGACGCCTTGCGCCTGTCGCTGTGGGTCGCCTGCTGGGCCACGCTGCTGGCCGTGCCGCTGGCCTTGTGGATCGCCTGGGTTCTGGCCCGGCGCGACTTTTGGGGCAAATCGGTGGTGAATGCGCTGGTGCATTTGCCATTGGTGCTGCCGCCGGTGGTGACGGGGTATCTGCTGCTGATCGCCTTTGGCCGCAGCGCGCCCTTGGGCCGTGCCCTGGAAACCATCGGCCTGCAACTGGCCTTTCACTGGAGCGGGGCGGTATTGGCCGCCATCATCATGGGGTTTCCCCTGATGGTGCGCGCCATGCGGCTGGCGATCGAGGCGGTGGACCCGAAGTTGGAGGAAGCCGCTGCAACCTTGGGCGCGCCGCGGCGCGATGTGTTCATGCGCGTCACCCTGCCCCTGATTGCACCCGGTATTCTGGCGGGCGCGGTGATGGGGTTTGCCAAGGCGATGGGTGAATTCGGCGCGACGATCACCTTTGTGGCCAACATCCCCGGACAGACGCAAACCCTGCCGAGCGCGATCTGGACCGCGCTGCAAATCCCCGGCGGGGAAGGTCAGGCCGTGATCATGGTACTGATGGCCTGCGCTGTGGCGATCGGGGCGGTGCTGTTGTCAGAGGTTCTGGCAAAACGCGTGGCCAGACGGATCGCGGGCGCATGACGCTGAACGTTGATATCACCCACCGTTTTGGCGGTTTTGAACTGTCGGTGATGTTCGAGGCAGGGCCGGGTATCACTGCGGTCTTTGGTCGCTCTGGTGCGGGAAAGACGACGGTCATCAATGCGGTTGCGGGCCTGCTGTATCCCCAGGAAGGGCGCGTGACGCTGAACGGACAGACGCTTTCGGACAGCGCCACCCGCAGCTTTGTGCGCCCCTCGGCACGGCGTCTGGGCTATGTGTTTCAGGACGCACGATTGTTTCCGCACCTCAGCGTGGCCGAAAATCTGAATTTCGGGGCGCGCTATGCCCCGTCGCAGGCCGAAGGCGCGGATTTTGATGATGTGGTTGCCCTGCTGGGGCTGGAATCCCATCTGCCGCGCACGCCCGGCACGCTGTCGGGCGGGGAAAAGCAGCGCGTCGCCCTTGGGCGTGCGTTGCTCAGCAAACCGCAGATGCTGCTGATGGACGAACCATTGGCCAGCCTTGACGGGCCGCGAAAACAGGACATTCTGCCCTACTTGGAGCGGCTGCGCGACGGCCCGCTCAAACTGCCGATCCTCTATGTCAGTCACGCGGTGGACGAGGTTGCGCGACTGGCCGACAGGCTGGTGGTGTTGCAGGACGGGCATGTACGCGCGCAGGGGCCGCTGTTTGATGTGATGGCCGACCCTGCCGCCGTGCCGCTGCTGGGGGTGCGCGAGGCGGGCGCGGTGATCGAAGCGGAAGTCCTGGCCCATGCCGATGACGGGTTGTCATCCCTGAAACTCTCTGCGGGCAAGCTGGAATTGCCCGGTGTTCAGGCCGCAGTCGGCACCAAGGTGCGGCTGCGGGTGCTGGCACAGGATGTGATCCTGTCACTGGACCGCCCTGACGGGTTGTCATCGGTGAATGTGCTGCCCGTCACCATCCGCGCGGTGCATCCCGGTGACGGACCGGGGGCGGCGATTGCGTTGGAGGCTGGCGCGGATCGATTGCTGGCCCGCGTGACTGCGCGGGCGGTGCGCGAGATGCGGTTGAAAGAAGGAATGCGGTGTTTTGCGATCCTGAAGGCAACAACAGTCGCCCCCGGCAGCATCGGGCGCTAGGTTTGTAAGAATCTCGGGCGCTTAGAGCTTTACCGGCGCTTTGCCCATGCGTTCATTCAACTTTTTCAACAAGTCGCCATGCGGAACGTCAGCATCAATCGCCAGTTTACGCAGGCCGAAATGAACATGCGCGATATCCTCGTAATAGCTTGTGTAGGCGTAATTTGTCGCCGCCCCGGCCACAGCGCCCAGCACCGGCACCGCCTGCGCCGCCAGTTTCTGGCCCATCACGATGGCCAGTCTGGGGGCGACTTTGGCGATGACCGATTGCATCGCCTTGCCTGTCAGCGTCATGCGCGCCGTCAGAAAGCCCAGATCCGCCCCGTCATCGCCCGACAGCGGGCCAGCGGCCGCAAAGACATGTATGCAATCAAACTGGACGTTTTCAGCGGCAGGATCAAACCCGTGCTTTGCCGCCACGCCTTGAATAACGCGCAGCAACAGCGTGGTGGTGACCGGCAATTCGGCAAGCGCCGTGGGCAGACCGCCTGCCCCGCCTGCCGCACCCATCGCCGTTGAAACGGTCTGGTTCAGCCAGCTTTTCTGATCCGGCACCAGCCCGCGGCTGGAATTTGCCGCTTTCATGGCTTGGGTCAGGGCGGCGATCGTTGCCGCCTCCAGATTGGATTTCACACCCGATGGCAGGGTTTTCAAAAGGCTTTCGGCACTGCCGCCAATCAGGTTGAGAACGGAAATACCAAGGCCCCCCGCCTGCTTGTAGCGTTTGGCCAGCGCGTCAAGCGACGCTTCGACATCTATGGGTGCGGGCACGTGTGTCTCGATCTGCATATGCGCTCCTCGTTCTGACTTAACATGGGCAGGTAGCGCAGGATTTCAATCTTCCCAGCGTACAACGTCACCCGCAATACCTTCCCAGGCGTCGGGTGTCAGGGCGCGGCCCAGCACCCGTGCGGGGTTTGTGGGGGGCGGCATGACCACATGTTCCAGCAGCGCGAAATCAAAGCGGCTGTAGTACGGCGCATCCCCGACCAACAGAACACGTTCCCAGCCCAGCGGCGCGGCGCGTGCAAGGCTCTTGTCAATCAGATCACGTCCGATCCCTTCGCCCTGACGGGTCGGGTGCACGGCCACAGGGCCGAGCAACAGGCTGGCGGCGGTACCGATGCGCACCGGCCAATAGCGGATCGCGCCGGCCAGAATACCGCCGGCATCACGCGCGACATGGCTGAGGCCGGATACCGGCGGCACACCGTCGCGCAACCGATAGGAGGACAATGCCGTGCGCCCGGGCGCAAAGCAGAGGTCATAGAGGGCTTCCACCTCCCAGAGATCATCTGGCGTTTCGGGGGTCAGCGTATACAAGGCGCAGTCAGTATCCAGATTTCCGGTGGCACAGCCCCCACCAAGACGATAGCGATGGGCAAAACTTGCCAAGGAGATACACCGATGTTTTACCGCCCTCAAGATGGTCATGGATTGCCGCATAATCCGTTCAATGCGCTGATCACGCCCCGCCCGATCGGATGGATTTCCACCCGGGATGCGCAGGGCCGCGATAACCTGTCACCCTATTCGTTTTTTAACGGTGTCGCCTATTCACCGCCGCAGGTGATCTTTTCATCGACCGGCTTCAAGGAGGATGTGGGCGACACGAAGGACAATGTCGCCAACATCCGCGAGACCGGTGTGTTTTGCGTGAATGTCTGCGCAGTATCGCAAAAGGACGCAATGAATGCGTCCTCGGCCAATCTGCCCCATGGCGAGGACGAGTTTGTGCATGCCGGTGTCACAAAGGCGGAATGTAGCGAGATCGCCTGTGCCCGCATCGCGGACGCACCGGCCTCGCTTGAGTGCCGGATGACGCAGATTATCGCGCTTGAGGGGGTAAATAACTTTGTGGTGCTTGGCGAAGTTATCGGCATCCACATGCGGGATGACTGCATTGTCGACGGCAAGTTTGATTCGACCAGATACGTGCCATTGGCGCGAATGGGCTACCGTGATTATGCGGCTGTCGAAACCGTGTTCGAGTTGATCCGGCCTGACAACTAGGTGGTGGCTGCCATAATCTTGCCCAACAATGGCAATACATCCAGAAGGAGAATGAAAGCAGTCAAAGGGAAACTGGTGA
>JBARUV010000177.1:0-23841 GCA_049645905.1 Sulfitobacter sp. | reverse complement strand
CTGCGGATGACGTTGATTCCGAGATAGCAGTTTATCCCGTCACCCGTGCGTTTCTGCCCAGCGTACAAAGCTGGCCGGATACAGGCGCACGCAGCTACGCGTGGATCGGGCACAGCCACGGCACCGCTGCACAGGTGATCCGCCCCGGCGACACGCTGGACGTATTGGTTTGGGACAGTAGTGAAAACTCTTTGCTGACCGGACCAGAACAACGCGTAGCGACATTGCCGAAAATTCGCGTAACCGAGGCGGGAACGATCTTTGTTCCCTACGTCGGCAAGGTAAAGGTTTCGGGCCGCACGCCGGACAGCGCACGGCAGTTGATCCAGCGCCAGCTTGAGGCCATCGTGCCCTCTGCGCAGGTTCAGTTGGTGATGGCGGAAGGGCGCAAGAATTCGATCGATCTGGTGGGTGGTGTAAACCAGCCGGGCAACATTTTGATGCCCGACAATGATTTTTCAGTGCTCGCGGCCATTTCAGCAGGGGGTGGCGTGTCAAACGCGCTTGAGAACCCTCAGGTAAAGCTGGTGCGCGGTCAGACGATTTATGCCACCTCGATTGACCGGCTCTATGATAATCCGAAACTCGACACCCGCCTTCTTGGTGGTGACAAGGTAATCGTCGAAGAGGACCGCCGCTATTTCCTGTCGCTCGGCGCGGCCGGCAAGGAAGCACAGCATCCGTTCAACCGCGACGAAATCTCGGCGCTTGATGCGCTCGCGACGATCGGCGGCGTCAATGACAGCCGTGCGGACCCGGAGGGCATTTTGATCCTCCGCGAATATCCGTCATCTGCGGTCAGCGGCGGCGTAAGCGGCCCAACCAAGACCCGCGTTGTGTTCACACTTGATCTGACCACGTCGGATGGCCTGTTCTCGGCGCGCAATTTCCGCATCCAGTCCGGTGACCTGGTGCTGGCAACCTAAAGCCCGCTCAACAACACCCGCACTGTACTGGCAATGGTCGGGTCGGTGTTTGGTTTGGTAACGTCAGCCAATAACGCCACAAACTAGATAAACAGTCTCTAACCGGGCACTTTCATCTGCTTTTCCTCGGGCACCAGCGCATTGATCTGCCGGATATGTTCCGGCAGGCAGTGGGTCAGGAAATCATAGGTTTCAACCACATGCGCGCGCGCGGCTTTGCCGAGATGGGCGAAATCCTCGGGCCGTTCCAGCACGTCGATGACCTGCGACGCCAAACCGTCGGTGTCAAAAAAATCAACCAGTAACCCGTTCTCGCCGTGGGTCACCGCCTCGCGCACCGATGGCACGTCAGAAGCGACGATGGTCGCGCCCATCGACATCGATTCAAGCAACGACCATGACAGCACAAAGGGCATGGTCAGATAGATATGACAGCGGCTGACCTGCACCAGTTTCTGATACTCTGCAAAAGGGATCTGGCCCAGAAAATGCACCCGGTCCCAATCAATCTGACCGGACAACTCCGTTTCCATTTCGGCGCGCAATCCGCCGGGTGTCTTGCTTTTGCCACCATAGGACACGTCCGAACCACCAACGATCAGGATGCGCGCATTCGGCCGCTCCTTTAGAATCCGCGGCAGTGAGCGCATCAGAATGTGAAAACCGCGCGCCCGTTCGAGGTTGCGCGCTACATAGGTGACGATCTCGTCCTCTTTGGTCACTTCACGCCCCAATCGGCTCAACCCCAGCCTGACCTTTGGGTTTGGCCGCAATTTGTCCGTGCGTATGCCATCGTGGCAGACATAGACCCTGTTATGAAAGCTTTTGGGGAAACGGTCGCGCTGCCAAAACGTCGGACAATGGCCCTGATCGACGGTTTCGATATTCATCTGCGGCACCGCATTGCGCGCATGCACAAGGTACGGCGAATGTTCCGAAACGGGCTCTTCTGGATCAAACCCGATCGTGCCGCCCGTCATGTGATAATAGTATTCAAAGAATCCGATAATCGGCACATCCGCCCACAATTGCTTAAAATAGGTCAGCTCGCCCCAGCCGGTGTGCCCGATGATGATGTCGGGCTTGAATCCCTCATTCTCCTCAATGGCCTTGGCCGCCGTAACAGCGCCAAACCCAAATCCACTGGCTTCTTCCCACACTTTCGACAGCCCGTAGGCATCCTTGAGCGGCATCCGGTGCGAGACATACTTGCGGGTCTCGACACCCCTCAGGTTCGGAGCGTTTTTCTTTTGAGTCAGAAAGTAGATTCTGTGTTCGCCCTGCGCTGCCAGCCACTGCACTAATTCGCGGTATTGGCCCGGCATGTTCTGATGCACGAATAATATGTTCATTAAAAAGAAATTCCGTTTGCCTTATCACGCTCAGCATATGGCGCAGGCCACCCTTCTGCAAACCCCTCTGATGCTTCAGGCACTGCGTTTGCGGGCCTGCAATCTTTCGCGCATCTGCGCTTTTCCTTCAGGCGTCCCGTCATGGAACGATCCAAACAGCTTGTCCCACGGCACATCGAGGTTGCCGTAGTTCACCTCAAAATAGCGGTGGTGGATCTGATGATGAAACATCCCCAGATGCACCCGCTTGGCATTGCGAAACCACAGCCCCTCAAAGCCGGTATGGGTCGTGACAGCGAGAATGGCATAGAACATCAGATGAAAGATCAGATGCACGGGACTGGTGGGCAGGATCAGGTGGATCACCACAGTCCCGAAGTAAAACAGATGTTCGACGGGGTGCATCGACAGACCAGACCACGGGCCGATGTCTGTGTTGCGATGGTGCAGAGCGTGGAAACGATACAGCGCATTGGTGTGCAGCAACCGGTGTATCCAGTAGAAATAGAAACTTTCCCACACCGGAATCAGGAAAAAGAACGCAACGAACCAGATCGGCGTTTGCGCAAAGCTCGTCAGGGGTGCCACGCCATTGGCAAGCGCGAACCAAATCGCCACCTCAAATCCCGACCAGATGGTGACACCGGACACCAACGTCCAGAACATGTTGTCCAGCACCTGATGATCAAAGCTGAACATCCGGCCCTTGCGGGGAAAAGGGCGCGGATCGTACTTCTTTTCCGTGCCCTGCATCGCGTATTTGTGGAACCACAGATGCAGACCACCCGCGATCGCAGCGATAATAATGAAATTGCGCACGAAGATCAGCGCAATCCACGAAACCCCCAATGTCAGAGCCTGATCCAGCGTCGGACTAAACCACCGATAAGACACCGCGGCCAGCACCAGAATTCCCATATTGATCGTCAGGAAAAACCAACCGTCCGCGTACCATTTCAGCGCAGCCAACGGTTTAGGCGGCCATTGCCACAGCGGCGACACCGCGACGGGCAGTGCAGGCGTATGGTTCCATTCCTTGCGTTCGCTCATTTGGGATACACCTGTTCTTTACGCGCAGCTGTGCGTTGTCATGAGACCGCTGATGCCCCTATCAGCCGGCATAGTCCGATCCCTCATCGTCAAGGATCGCCTTTAGCTCTGACAGATGGCGCGCGTCCTGTTCGGGGTATGCTTCCAACTCGCGGGCTGTCTTTTCAGCGACTTCGTCTGTAATGCGGCGCAGCGGCAGGCCCGTCTGCAGCGCCTTGATATAGGTCTCTGCGGCGCGTTCGAAATAATAGAGCCTGTTAAAGGTCTCTGCGACCGTATCGCCAATGACCATCACGCCATGGCTGCCCATGACCATCACCTTTTGTTTCGGGTCACTCAACAGCGCGGCGCAGCGATCTCCCTCATCCTCGAACGCCAGCCCGCCGTAGTCTTCGTCGATCACGATCCGGTTGAAAAACGTGCAGCAATTCTGGTCGATCGGGGGCAGGCGACTGTCTTGCAAACAAGCCAGCACCGTCGCGTGGATGGAATGTACATGCATCACACAGCGCGCATGATCACAGGCACGATGCACCCCGCCGTGAAGCCCCCACGCAGTTGGATCAGGCGCATTCGGCCCTTCCAGCGTCGCGGGGTCATTGGCATCTATCAGCAGCAGATCGCTTGCCTTGATCCGGCTGAAATGCGCCTGATTGGGATTCATAAGAAACTGGCTGCCATCATCATTCACTGCAAGAGAGAAATGGTTCGCCACCCCTTCATGCATGTTCAGCCGTTCGGTCCAGCGGAATGCGGCGGCCAGATCAACGCGTTCCTGCCAGTGATCCATATTCGGTTTCATTTGTGTGACGCTCATCGCGTGATCCTCCGTTAATGTCAGTCCGGCGTGTTTACCGGTACATGTTACTTCAAATAGGACCGTTATAAAGGTCTGCTTACGACCCAGGCATACCCGTTTTCGCACAAGACATATGCCTCGCGCAGGCCATGCGGCTTGTCCGTTGGCCCTTGCAGGATTGTACCCCCTGCATCTTCTACCAACGCGCAAACATCGTCCGGATCGCTGTCATAGAGCCTGATTTCCAATCCGGCTCCGCGCGGCGGTGTTTCCGGCAGCAACCCCAACAATGGATTCGAGTGATAGGTGCCGTCACTATGCAGTTGAAACACCTCATTGCCATAGCTCATTATCGCGAAATCCGTCGTGGGTTGAAACGCTTTCATGCCAAAAACAGTCTCTAAAAAGGCGACTTCGCGACGCACATCCCGCACCAGCAGGTTCAGTCCGATTCCGCGTAGGCTGGGGCCAAAGGCTTCTGCCGATACGTTATCATAATCCATTGCCTCACCCTCCTGCTTGAACCCCGTCAAACACTGTGGCACCTTGGGACATGACGCAAGAACCTTTCCCCTCATGGCCCGATGTGGCCGCCGATCTGGTCAATGTTGCAGCAGGCCGTGCGCCTGCGGATACGATCATTGCGGGCGGCATTTGGGTCAATGTACATACCCGCGAAACGCTACCCGATCACGACATTGCCATTGTGCGCGGTCGGATTGCCTTTGTCGGGCCTGACGCCAGCCATTGTCGCGGCAAAGACACCGAAATCATCGCGGCAAAGGGCCGTTATATGATTCCCGGTCTGTGTGACGGGCACATGCATATTGAATCCGGCATGCTGACCCCGGCCGAATTCGCCCGCGCGGTGATCCCCCACGGCACCACGTCGATGTTCACCGACCCCCACGAGATCGCCAATGTGCTGGGCCTCGCAGGGGTACGTATGATGCATGATGAGGCTCTAATGCAGCCTATCAACATCTTCACGCAAATGCCCTCTTGCGCACCCTCCGCACCGGGGATGGAGACAACCGGTTTCGAAATCAGTGCCGAGGACGTTGCCGAAGCGATGGATTGGCCCGGTATTATCGGTCTGGGCGAAATGATGAACTTTCCGGGCGTATCTCATGCTGATCCACAGATGCTGGCCGAGATTGCGGCGACCCAGCGGGCAGGCAAGACCGTCGGTGGGCATTATGCGTCGCCCGATCTGGGTCCGGCATTTGCCGCCTATGTGGCTGGCGGCCCCGCAGATGATCACGAGGGCACCTGTGAGGCAGACGCGATCACGCGGATGCGGCAGGGGATGCGGTCGATGATCCGCTTAGGCTCTGCCTGGTATGATGTAGAGACTCAAATCACCGCGATCACAGAAAAGGGCCTGGACTCGCGTAACATGATCCTGTGCACGGATGATTGCCATTCCGGGACGCTGGTAAATGACGGCCATATGAACCGCGTGGTGCGCCATGCAATTGCGTGCGGGTGTGACCCGTTGGTGGCCCTGCAAATGGCGACAATCAACACTGCCACACATTTTGGCCTGGAGCGCGATATCGGATCTATTACACCCGGTCGTCGCGCCGACGTCATTCTGACGCCAGACCTTAAAACCCTCGATATAGAGACTGTTATTGCCCGTGGCATCATTGTCGCGGAAAACGGCACCTGCCTTGCAGACTGCCCGCATTACAACTGGCCCGAGGATGCGCGAAAGACGGTGAATATGGCCCGTGATCTGGTTGCGGATGATTTTGCCATACCCGCACCCGAAGGCGCAAACGGCGTCACCGCAAACGTCATCGGCGTGGTGGAAAATCAGGCCCCCACAAAGGCGCTGCAATTCGAACTCCCTGTGACGGAAGGCCGTGTGCAGGCAGACGGCGATGTGGCCTATATCGCGCTGGTGGAACGCCACCGTGCCACCGGCGGAGTGGTGAATGCCTTTGTCTCGGGTTTCGGGTATACCGGCAAAATGGCGATGGCGTCCACTGTGGCGCATGACAGCCATCATATGATCGTCGTCGGTACCGATGCTGATCAAATGGCGCTGGCGGCTAACCGGCTCAAATCGTTGGGCGGCGGCATTACGATTTTTCGCGACGGTCAGGAACTGGCCCTTGTCGATCTGCCCATTGCCGGGCTGATGTCTGACAATCCCGCAACAGAAGTGGCTGCCAAAGCCGATCAGATGATGCAGGCCATGCGCGATTGTGGTTGTACGTTGAATAACGCGTATATGCAGCATTCTTTGCTGGCGTTGGTGGTGATCCCGGAATTGCGGATTTCCGATCTGGGGCTGGTCGATGTGCGTACATTTGAGTTTACCGATGTGATCGTAAAATAAGTAATGCCGGGCCAGTTTGCCCCAAGAAAAAGAAGACCGATATGAGCACACCAACAATCCTGACGCCGGATGCCCCGCATGCCAAAGCGTTCATGGACGCAACCGAAGCCGTGGATCGCCTGACCGAACTTTACACTCAGGCGACCATTTTTCTGCGAGACAGCTTTGTCGCTGCTATGAAAACGACACCGGACGGAACCCGGATTCGCGCGTTCTATCCCGAGGTCCGGTTTACCACCTCAAGCTATGCGCAGGTGGATACGCGGCTTTCTTTCGGGCATGTATCGTCGCCGGGCACATTCGTGGCAACGATCACCCGGCCTGACCTGTTTCGCCATTACCTGATCCAGCAGATCGGTTTGCTCATCGAAAACCACGGGCAGCCCGTCGTGATCGGGCCCTCCGAAACGCCGATTCCGGTCCATTTCGCCGTGACAACGGACAACACGGTGAACATCCCGCAGGAAGGCGTGGCCGATTTCACCCTGCGCGATGTGTTTGATGTGCCCGACCTGAGCACCACGAACGACGACATTGTAAATGGCACCTTCACCGCCCCTGACGATGTGCGCCCGCTCGCTCCTTTCACCGCGCAGCGTGTGGATTATTCGCTGGCCCGTCTGGCGCATTACACGGCAACCGATCCCGAACATTTTCAGTGTCATGTGCTGTTCACGAACTACCAGTTCTATGTGACCGAGTTCGAAGATTACGCCCGCACGCAGCTGAACGATCCTGAAAGCGGCTATACGTCGTTCGTCTCAACAGGAAATGTCGAGATTACGGACGGGGAAGCAGTGCTCCCTGAAACCCTCAAGACGCCTCAGATGCCGACCTATCACCTCAAACGCGCCAACGGCTCTGGTATTACTCTCGTGAACATTGGCGTCGGGCCATCAAATGCGAAAACGGCGACCGATCACATCGCAGTTCTGCGCCCACATGCCTGGCTGATGGTGGGTCACTGCGCGGGGCTGCGCAATACCCAGCAACTGGGCGATTTTGTGCTCGCCCATGCCTATCTGCGCGAAGATCACGTTTTGGATGATGACCTGCCGGTCTGGGTGCCGATTCCCGCCCTTGCAGAGATCCAGATCGCGCTGGAACAATCGGTTGCACAGGTCACCCAGCTTGAGGGGTACGAGTTGAAGCGGATCATGCGTACCGGCACCGTCGCAACGATCGACAACCGGAACTGGGAACTGCGCGATCAGTCAGGGCCGGTGCAGCGCCTGTCCCAATCCCGCTCCGTCGCACTGGATATGGAGAGCGCGACAATCGCCGCAAATGGCTACCGGTTCCGGGTGCCCTATGGCACGCTTTTGTGTGTGTCAGACAAGCCTTTGCATGGTGAATTAAAGCTGCCCGGCATGGCGTCGGACTTCTATAAAACGCAGGTTGCGCGCCATCTGATGATCGGAATCCGTGCGATGGAACGTCTGCGCGCGATGCCACTTGAACGCATCCACAGCCGGAAATTGAGGTCTTTTGACGAAACCGCCTTCCTCTAGCGGGCAAATTTTGGCAAAAAACAGCGGAAAAGCGTATATTTCTCTATTTTGAAGGCCGCTACTCGTTGTGTTGACCTACTACATACCGTTACATTCCGCGAACGAGGCCCTAAAAATCGGGCAGCTAAGGAGTATAAAAACATGGCTAACAAACCAATGACGAAAACTCAGCTCGTCGCTGCACTTGCAGACGAAATGGGGACAGACAAGAAATCCGCAGGCGCAGCACTGGAATCAGTCTGCAATCTGATCACCCGTGAAGTATCAGGCGGCGGCGCAGTGACCCTGCCCGGCGTTGGCAAAATCTACTGCCGCGAGCGTCCAGAGCGTATGGTCCGCAACCCTGCAACGGGTGAACAGTTCAAGAAAGACGCTGACAAAGTGGTCAAAATGACCATTGCGAAGGCACTCAAGGACAGCGTGAACGGTTAAGCCTTCACCATCTTTCGAGAAACGGAAAGGGTCGCCTTCGGGCGGCCTTTTTTGTTGAAGAACCTGCCCAATAATAACATGCTCGGCGTTCCGTTTCGCGCCCTGCAATCGCATGGCAAGCAAGCCAAGTTGATGCATCACCTCAAAGGCCTTGCCCTTGCCCACGATCTGGGAAACTCTCGCCCGAAACTCTAACGGACACACAATGGACATTCGCGCAATCCTGATGGGCCTCGCCTTTGCCCTTATGTGGTCATCCGCCTTCACGTCTGCGCGGATCATCGTGGCAGATGCCTCCCCCCTTCTGGCGCTCTCGTTGCGGTATCTTATTTCCGGTACGCTGGGGGTGGGCATTGCATTGGCCCTTGGTCAAAGCTGGCGATTGACCCCTGCGCAGTGGCGGGCAACGATCATCTTTGGCCTGCTGCAAAACGCCGCCTATCTGGGGCTGAATTTCATTGCCATGCAAACGGTAGAGGCGTCGCTGGCCGCCATCATTGCCTCCACCATGCCCCTGTTGGTGGGGCTGGCGGCATGGATGTTTCTGGGCGAACGCTTGAAGCCGCTCGGTATCGCCGGTTTGATCGCCGGTGTCATCGGTGTTGCCCTGATCATGGGCGCACGGATCGGCGCGGGCGTGGATATGTTCGGCGTGATGCTCTGTGCGATCGGCGTGATTGCCCTGACAGCGGCCACCCTGTTGGTGCGCGGTGCCACGTCAGGGGGTAATTTCCTGATGATCGTCGGTTTGCAGATGCTGTTTGGCTGCATTGCGCTTTCGATTGCGACGATGCTCTTTGAAACCCCGCGCCTGAACCCGACCCTGCCGTTCCTGCTGGCCTTTACCTATACCTGTCTGGTGCCCGGGCTTTTGGCGACAGTATTCTGGTTCTGGCTCGTCAATCGCGTGGGGGCAACACGTGCTGCAACCTTCCACTTTCTCAATCCGTTCTTCGGGGTGGCTATTGCCGCCGTACTTCTGGGCGAAGCGCTGGGCGGGCGTGACATTGTTGGCGTTCTGATCATCGCCGCTGGCATTCTGGCCGTACAGCTTTCGCGACAGAAACCGCAAACCTAGCCCAATCACGACATGCATTGCCGTAAAACAGCGTCTAATTAGGATTATTGCGCCTATATCATTTGATCATGAGCGACAGTCATCCCCCGCCCAAAGCCTATGCCTTTGTTCTGATACCGGGGTTTTCGACCCTTGGATTCTCTTGCGCGTTGGATGCTCTTTCCCTCGCCAATCATCACCCTTCGGGGCGCCGGTACTACACGTGGCGTTTGCTGTCAGAATCCGGTGAACCGGTTACCGCCTACAACGGCGTGCGCATCGGCGTTGACGACACGCTGGTTGACCTGAAACGCGATGAAACGCTGATTGTTTGTGCAGGGGAGAATGCGGGCAAGGGCAGCACCAAAAAGCTGCTGAACTGGCTGCGCCGCGAGGTGCGCAAAGGCATGGATTACGGCGCGCTGTCCTCTGGTACCTACACTCTGGCGCTGGCGGGGCTGATCGGCGGCAAGCAGGTCACGACCCACTGGGAATACAAAACCGCATTGGCCGAAATGCTGCCCGATGTGATCCTGCAGGATTCTATCTATTCAGTGGACGGGCGCGTTTTCACCTCCGCTGGCGGGGCCGCGTCGATGGACATGATGCTGCACCGCGTTGAGCAGGATTATGGCACCGACATGGCCGCTTGGGTTGCAGATCAAATGGTCTATACCGTCCCGCGGGCACATTCCCACGGCCAACGTATGGCCCTGCAATCAAGACCCGAGATACGCAATTCCAAGCTGCTGTTGGCGATGCAGATCATGGAAAACAACCTCGAAGATCCGCTTCGTCCGGATGAAATATCAGGCGTGGTCAATATCTCGACCCGCCAATTGGAGCGGTTGTTCGCGAAATATCTCGCCACCTCTCCCAAACGCCACTACCTGCACCTGAGGCTGGAAAAGGCCCGCAACTTGCTCCGCCAGACCGATCTGTCTGTCACAGATGTCTGTGTTGCCTGCGGATTCCGCTCCCTGTCGCATTTTTCAAAGAGCTATCGGGCGGCCTATGGCATCCCGCCGGGTCTTGAGGCGTCAGATGGCAAGGTTCTGTGGTCCGGCGGAGCCTGATCTAGCGTTTCCAGAAAACCGCAACCCGCGCCTGATCGTCTTTGTGCGCGGCATCCGCGCCTGCACCGTAAATATTGACATCCCGCAGATGCAGGTCACGAATTTCAGGGTCTAATGCTGCGAATTTGGTGCCAAAACCCCGTTCTTCGAAATGCTCCGCGTTTATGCCCAGCACAAAAACCGCATTGGGCTGCGCGATCCGGACCAGTTCATCAATGGCGTTCGGCCCGACATGTCCGTGTGTAAACGTACCCGCACTCAGGATCGCCCCATAGGTCGCATCCTCAATCGGCAGTTTTGTGGTCAAATCAGCCTCTAACAAGGAACGATATATCCCGCGCTGCCCCGCAACCTCCAGCATTTCAGGTGAGATATCGAGCGCGTCGAACGCCGCGCCCCCGCGCAGCGGCATCTCTTTGACCAGCAGCCCCGTGCCTGCGCCCACATCCAGAACCGGCTGCTTTCCAAGGCCCACTTCGGCATAGATCAGCGCGATAATCCGCGGCATCTGATAATCCATCGCATCGGCAAATGTACTGTCATAATTGTCAGCCCATTTCGCATAGAGCCGCTGACTGTCCTGAGGTGTTTCAAGCGCATAGGCAGCGTCAAGGCTTGGGTCTTTGTCGGGCATCTTGCAAATCCTCTTTGCGCTGACCCTAACGGCGCGTCCCTAGTTCAGCAACGGCGTGATCGCGCGAATGATCTCTTTCGACTGCGGCTTGGTGGTTGACCCCCAGGTGCCCACTACCTCCCCTTCCGGCCCGATCAGCACCTTGTTGAAATTCCAGCGCGGCTCAAATCCGGTCCGGGCCTTGATTTCCTTGTAGAACGCATGGGCCTTTGCCCCCCGCACATGGCTGATGTCCGCCATCGGCAGATCGAGGCCGAATGACACTTCGCAGAACTCCTTGACCGCACTGGCGCTGGACAGCTCCTGATTGAAATCATCCGACGGCACCGCGAGCACGACCAATCCACGCCCCTTGTAAGAATCATAAAGCGCCTGCAGCCCGTCGTATTGATAGGTAAATCCGCATTGTGAGGCCGTGTTAACCACCAACACCGGTTGCCCGCGCCAGTCATCCAACCGCAGGGTACCCCCGTCGATATTGGCAAAAGTCGCATCGCGCGGGTTGGCGGATGCCGCTGCTGCGGCTATCACCACCATGAAAACTGTTATGATCAACCGCATAATTCATCCCCTGACTGCACCAGCATACATCTATACTTATAACACGCAGATGACTCACTTCGAGTTTCACATTTTCGACATACCCTTTGAAATTTGCCGCGCCGCCCCATCTAATATGGTAAACAACCCACCGGAGGATCCATGGCCACATACGAGAAATCTGCCGACGCCATCGCTGCGCTGTCACGTGAAGAATTCCGTGTCACCCAGCAAAGTGGTACCGAACGGCCCGGCACCGGCGCCCTTTTAGGCAACAAGGCACCGGGCATCTATGTCGATATCGTTTCCGGCGAGCCGCTGTTTGCGAGTGCCGACAAATACGAAAGCGGCTGCGGCTGGCCCAGCTTTACCAAACCCATCGACAATGTCATCGAACACAGCGATGCGTCATTGGGCATGGTACGCACCGAAGTGCGCAGCAAACACGGCGACAGCCATCTGGGCCATGTCTTTCCCGATGGTCCCACAGATCGCGGCGGACTGCGCTATTGCATCAACTCCGCCTCCCTGCGCTTTGTGCACCGCGACGATATGGAGGCCGAAGGATACGGCGATTACATCAATCAGGTGGAGGACGTGGCATGAGCCATCAACGTGCAGTACTGGCAGGCGGGTGTTTCTGGGGCATGCAGGATCTGATCCGCAAACGCCCCGGCGTTGTTTCGACACGGGTGGGCTACACCGGGGGCGACGTGCCAAACGCCACCTACCGGAACCACGGCACCCATGCCGAAGGGATCGAGATCATCTTTGACGATGAAAAAACCTCCTACCGCGAACAGCTGGAGTATTTCTTTCAGATCCACGATCCAACCACGGAGAACCGGCAGGGCAATGACCGCGGGATGAGCTATCGCTCGGCGATCTATTACGTCGACGAAGATCAAAAAGCGGTTGCCGAAGATACCATCGCAGACGTCAACGCATCCGGCATCTGGCCCGGTCGCGTGGTGACAGAGATGGAACCTGTCAGCGACTTCTGGGAGGCAGAGCCGGAACATCAGGACTATCTGGAGCGTGTGCCAAACGGCTACACCTGCCACTTTCCCCGTGCCGGTTGGGTTTTGCCCAAACGCGCCGCAGCAGAGTAAATATCTGGGTCGGGCAGTCTGTCCGGCCTACCCTTCGGCGACGCGTGGCCGTCCGGATGCCTCGACCGTCATTGTCGCCTCGACAAACACTTCCCGGCTCTCAACACCGGCAGTCCGGATATCACGCAGTACATTCACCTGAATGTCAGCTGCCCCCGCTTTCTGCGCCGCGCCCACTGCCTGATCCCGCAAAACAGTCTCTAATAGGGTCAAAGCACTTTCCTGATCACCGAAATCTTTAGGACCGTCCAGCAGATGCACACGGAACCTCCCCTCACTGGGCGACGTCACCGTCCCGCTTTGCCGCATCGTGACCTGACCGACCACAGCACCGATGGCATTCGCCACACCCGCATGTTCCGGCAAGACCATCCTTGTGCCCAAAACCTCTCCCACGGCGGGGTAATAGCTTGCCGCCGATGCACCCAGACCGATGACATCAACGTTCAGACCCGTTTCAATCCGCACCAGCCCCTTATGCCGGCCCAGCCCCTTTTGCATCAGGACATGCCGCGCTAGGACGTCTGACGGCAGGCCAAAGTCTGTATCGTCCTCGTCAAATACAGTCTCTAACAAGGCGAGAACGGTCTGTTGTGTGAGTTGATCCACAATCATCTGTGCCACTACGCCTGCATCCGGCGACAGCATATTACCCGATCCGGTCCGCCTGCGCCCGAACAACCGCAGCGCCTTCTTTGCAGCTTCACTGTCCCACACATCAACGCGACCCAGCGCATGACTGGCATCTGACGGCGTGACCGCCCCGATCTGCACCAATCCCCGTTCGATCAACTGCTTTAACGCTCCGTATTCAACCCGCGAACGCAGCACGTCCCCCAAGGGATGCACCATTTCGCCGATGCGGTCCAACAGGGCCTCTCCCCTTGGGCCCAACCCTTCCCGCGTTTGCCCGGGTACAGCGCGCACAAAGCGGGCGTCATGTTCACTGGGGGTCGTTGCGCGCAATTGTGCATCCAACGTAGCGTGAACCACCTCGGGCGATTCTGCCGCCAAGAGCGAAATGGGCAACACCCGCTTTGGCCCGAGTGTCACGCCGCCCTGTAGCCCCTCGGCAATGAAATGTACTTCACTGTCGCCACCCAGACCGGTGGTCCGCATCGCGACGGCTTCGACCATTGTCCGGTACGGGCCAACGCGCGCACCTGCAGGGTCAATCGCGGGCCGCCCCCCCTTGAGCAATGCCACATCGGTGGTCGTACCGCCAATGTCGCTGACCAGCGCATGATCCGCTCCTGTCATCCAGCGTGCGCCGACAATTGATGCCGCCGGTCCGCTCAGGATCGTCTCGATCGGGCGTTCGCGCGCCTGTGCGCTGGAAATGAGCGCGCCATCCCCGCGTACGACCATCAGAGGCGCGTGGATCCCAAGCTCTTTCAACGTATCCTCGGCCCGCCCGATCAACCGGTCAATCATCCCGATCAGCCGCGCATTGAGGACCGCCGTCATGGCCCGCTTGGGCCCGTTCAATTTTGCTGACAATTGGTGGGACGAGGAAACGGGCCGTCCGGTTATTTCAACGACCAACTCTGCTGCACGAAGTTCATGCGCCGGATTGCGTGTGGCGAACTGGCTGGCCACAGCGAACCCGCTGACTGTGCCTTTATGTGTCTCTAAGAAAGCCCGAAGGCCTGCTTCGTCCAGTGGTGTCGCTTGCCCGCCCGCGTGGTCGTGCCCACCTTCCAGCACCACATAAGGGTCACCCTTCAGGGCTTCGGAAAGCCCATGCGCAAGCAAATCGCGTTCTTTGAAACCGATATAAATCAAAGCGACCCTGCCGCCCTGCCCCTCAACCAACGCGTTGGTGGCCAATGTCGTGGACAGCGACGCCATGGAGATATCGGCCGGGTCGACGCCTGCCTCAGCCAGCACCGCGCGCACGGCTTGCCCGACGCCAATCGCCAGATCGCCCCGCGTTGTGAGAGCCTTTGCCGAGGCGATCACAACCTCCTCGTCGCGGATCAATACCGCATCGGTATAGGTCCCGCCTGTGTCTACGCCCAACAACAACGCCATGGGTAATTCTCCGCTAAACTTCGCTGTGGTTTAGAGAATATTGGCGACAGGTCCAGTCACAAACGCGCCGCAGCCCAACGCGCTGCGTCTGCCACAGTAGCATCCGTGTCCTCGGTCAATGCCTGTGCCGCCGGTTTCAACCGTGCCAAACCGGAATTTCCAATGGCATAGAGCACATTGCGCACAAACCGGTCCCGCCCGATCCGTTTAATGGGCGAGCCCGAAAACAAAACCCGAAACGCCGCATCGTCGAGCTGTGAAAGTGACTCTAATTCAAGCGTATCGGTTTCTTTTGCATGGTACCGCATGTCGCTGGCAGCGACGGCAAACTTGTTCCACGGGCACACTGCCAGACAATCGTCGCACCCATAAATCCGGTTTCCCATCAAACTGCGGAGCGATTCATCAATCGGGCCTTTGTGCTCAATCGTCAGATAAGAAATGCACCGCCGCGCATCGAGTTGATAAGGTGCAGGAAATGCATCTGTCGGGCAGATATCCTGACAGGCGGTGCAGGAACCGCAATGATCCACTTCGGGCGTGTCCGGTTCGAGATCAACAGTGGTAAATATAGACCCTAAAAAGGCCCAATTGCCAAAATCACGGCTCAGCAGGTTGGTATGCTTACCTTGCCAGCCAAGACCCGCTGCTTGCGCCAGCGCCTTTTCCGGCACGGGTGCAGTGTCTACAAATACTTTTACCTCGCAGGGCTCTTGCTCAATCAGCCAGCGTGCCAGCCGCTTAAGCCGCTTCTTGACGATGTCATGATAGTCGCGCCCCTGCGCATAGACCGACACTGCGGCGCGGTCGGGGTGGTCCAGCACCGCAAGCGGATCATGCTGCGGCGCGTAACTTTCGGCCAGCATGATAACTGAACGCGCTTCGGGCCACAGTGCTGCGGGGTTAGACCGCCACGCCATCCGTTCTGCCATCCAACCCATCTGGCCGTGATATCCGGCATCAACGAATGCCGTCAAACGTTCAGGCACCTCCGGTACGTCCCACGGGCGG
The DNA here is from genome assembly GCA_049645905.1 of Sulfitobacter sp. Lineage (GTDB taxonomy): Bacteria > Pseudomonadota > Alphaproteobacteria > Rhodobacterales > Rhodobacteraceae > Sulfitobacter. The sequence goes on along the minus strand of JBARUV010000177.1, from coordinate 7,957 downwards.
CAAACCCGCGCTGCAACAAACCCCTCTTTCAGAGCTTGCTCAACCAGCTTTGCCTTCAGGTTCATTTTTTTTGGCCTTACTCACATTGCACCGCCATCAGCGGGACGCGCCGACATCCGCAAATACAGCTGCTTTAGAAATCAAGATCGCTGTAATGCACAGGCGGTGGAAAGCCGGGCATCTGATCGGCAAGGATCGACCGGAATGCCGGACGCGATTTGATCTTCGCATACCAGTCCTTGACGACCTCGGACCGGGTCCAGTCCACGTCGGAAATATAATCAAGCGAGGACAGATGCGCTGCTGCCGCAAAATCGGCCAGCGTCATCTTGTCGCCTGCCAACCAGCGGCGATGGTCCAACAGCCATGCCATGTAATCAAGGTGATATTTGATCGCCTTCGCGCCCGACTTGACATTTTTACTGTCAGGATAGCCGAGCTTCATGATCTTCTTGTTGACCCGTTCGTACAGGAGTTTGGAAGTCACCTCGGAATGGAATTTGTCATCAAACCAGTTGATCAACCGCCGCACTTCAAGCCGCTGCATCGGGTCGCTGGGCAACAGGGACGGTTCAGGTCGGGTTTCTTCGATATATTCGCAGATCGCCGCGCTTTCGGCCATCATCACGCCGTCAAGGCGCAGGACCGGGACCTTGCCCGCCGGATTGCGGCGCATGAAATCAGGATCCTGTTCCCAATAGCGTTCTTCAACCAGCTCGACCTCTATCTTCTTTTCGGCAAGGCTCAGCCGGACCTTGCGGCAAAAAGGAGAGAGCGGGACGTGAAAAAGGCGGGCCATCATGCGGTTCCGGGGTTAATGCAGTGCGCCCCATCCTTGCCCCTTAACGCGCGGCAGTTCAACTCTCGAAACAGGTTGCGCGCCCATCCTTGCTGATTGTCGCCGCTCCATCCCGTATCTGGCGCGCCCGCTTGAGCACATAATTGCTTGGCCGGGAGGCGGATCGCTTCTTGGGCGACGGCAGGATCGCAGCCAGCCGCGCGGCTTGCGCATCGCTAAGATCAGCCGCATCAACACCAAAATAATGGTGCGCAGCGGCGCCGACCCCAAATACACCTTCGTCAAATTCGGCAATGTTCAGGTACACCTCGATGATCCGCCGCTTGGTCCAGATCGCCTCGACCAAGGGTGTCAGAAGTGTCTCCATCGCCTTGCGCATCCAAGAGCGGCCATGCCAAAGATAGACGTTTTTTACTGTTTGCTGGCTGATAGTGGATGCACCACGGTTCGATCCCTGAGCAATTGCTGCCCGGATCGCGACAACATCAAAACCCCAATGGGCACAAAAATTTGCGTCTTCTGCCGCAACTGCCGCACGGACCATGACAGGGGTAATTTCCTCCAGTGGGACCCATTCCTGTTTGACACCATCCAGCCTGCGGCTTTCCGAGATCATATAGGCGTTGGTCGGCGGGTTCACGAACGCGAAAAGCAGGATCAGAAAGAGGGCGAGCAAAAACACCGCGGACACAGCGCGCAGTGCAAAACGAAAAAACCGCCGCCGGAGTGAGAGACGAGACGGTTTTTGGGAATGTACCGGCTTTTTCTTTGGTGTTTTCTTGCGTGTTGCCATGCAACAGCTATAGGCATCAGCGCTGTGTTTGTGAACGGGGGTCGCGTGCGTTAATCTCTGCCGCAAGGAACGCACCGATCAGGGCAGACCCTTTGGGTGACGGGTGGGTGTTATCAGGCGCAAACAGGGTGGCGTCACCGCGCGAAATGACATCTTCCGCATCCGCGAAGTAGACCCCGTTGTTGGCACGCGCAAACCGCGACAGCCTGCGCTCAATCTCGACCAAATCACCACGACACCCTGCAAATCCGCCCGTGCCAGAGCCTGCATAATACCCCATCCACAGTACCTTTGCACCCGAGTCACGACGCACCTTCCTGATGAAGTCCGGAATTGCGCCAGCATTGGCGTCCGGTGCGATCAGTGCATTGACCGACGCGCCACAGGCACCGCAATTGCAGTCGGCGGCAAGATCGTTCGCCGTGCCGTTCATGACCACCCAGTTCCAGCGTCCCGCCTGAAATTGTCTCTGGATATCGAACCCTACGGCACCCGCCACGACAGAAGCATTGTCAAATTGTGCGCCCGGCACAGCCTTGCTGACCACCTTGCGGCCAAGCGTGCGGGCGATCGCGTCGCCGATGGCGCTGTTCTTTCGACCATTCCAGGCCATGACTGAATCGCCAATCACCAGAATATCGCCACCCCCGCGCGGGGCGACATCAGTGCAATGCGACAGCAAGCCCACAAGGCCCAGAACAACCACCAAACGATACAACGAACCAATCATCGACATAAGGTAACCCTCGACCGACAATGGTAAAGGAAACCTCTGTCACGCCGCCAACCGGATCGTTTTCGAAGACACCCCTTTGGACACTGGGGCCGAAGCGTACCCTCGCAGGATCACCTGCAAGCGAAGACTCCGGCCCGCGTTTGGTCTCGGTTATTCGGCGGGAACCGCCTTTGCCTCGATCCCCAAGGGGTATGGCAGCTTGTCCAACATCTCTTTCGGACAAATCTGGACAAAATGCTGCTGCTCGCTCTCCCAATGCTGAAGGATATCTGCCGCCTTACGGCTGCCTGTTTCCTTCAGATGCCGCTCCAGCAACGCTTCCAACTCGGCAAGCCAGGGACCGTCTGCAACCTCACTGGTGACAATCGTCTCGTGGTTCATCAGTGCCTGCGCTTTCCCTTCGGGATCATACAGATAGGCCATCCCGCCGGTCATGCCTGCCGCAAAGTTGGCACCGATTGCACCCAGAATGACTGCCACGCCGCCGGTCATGTACTCACACCCGTTTGACCCGCAGCCTTCGATCACCACCTTTGCACCGGAATTGCGGACAGCAAACCGTTCCCCGGCCCGACCCGCAGCAAACAGGTACCCGTCCGTCGCACCATAAAGAACGGTGTTCCCGATGATCGTGTTTTCCGACGCCACGACCGGACTGGCCATTGGGGGACGGACCACAATAGTGCCACCGGACAGGCCCTTGCCGACATAATCATTGGCATCACCTGATACTTCAAGCTTGAGCCCCGGCGCGGCAAACGCACCAAGCGATTGTCCCGCTGATCCCGTGAGCTTGATTGTCAGGTGATCGGGTTGCAACTGGTTGCGCATCCCGAACCGTTTCACGATGTGGCTCGAAATCCGCGTGCCCACGGTGCGGTGCGTGTTCTGCACCGCGTAGGACAGCTGCATCTTCTCGCCATCCTCAAGGAAGCGCGCGGCATCCCCGACAATCTGTGCATCCAGCGTGTCCGCTACAACGTTGCGCGGCTTGTCACGGTTATAGACGTTGTCATGCGCGCCATCGACGGTGATCAGCAACGGGTTGAGATCCAGATCATCCAGATGCGCAGACCCCCGGCTGACCTGAGTCAGCAGATCTGCCCGCCCGATCACATCCTCCAGAGACCGCGCCCCGATGGAAGCAAGGATTTCGCGCACCTCGGTCGCGTAGAAGGTAATGAGGTTCACGACCTTGTCGGCAGTTCCGGTAAACTTCGCACGCAAATCGTCATCCTGTGTGCAGACACCGACAGGACAGGTATTGCTCTGACACTGGCGAACCATGATGCAGCCCATAGCGATCAGCGCCGCTGTCCCGATGCCGTATTCCTCGGCCCCCAGCATCGCAGCCATGACAATGTCACGCCCGGTGCGCAGCCCGCCATCCGTGCGCAATGTGACCCTATCACGCAGGTTATTCATGCTCAGCACCTGATGCGCCTCGGTCAGGCCCATTTCCCACGGCAGGCCCGCGTATTTGATCGACGTGGCTGGCGATGCACCGGTGCCGCCGTTATGGCCCGATATCAGAATGATGTCCGCCTTGGCCTTTGCCACACCTGCGGCAATGGTCCCAACGCCAGACGACGCAACCAGCTTTACCGTCACCTTGCAGCGCGGATTGATCTGCTTAAGGTCATAGATCAGCTGCGCAAGGTCCTCGATGGAATAGATATCGTGGTGCGGCGGTGGCGAGATGAGCATCACACCCGGCGTTGAATGACGCAGGCGCGCAATCAACTCGGTTACTTTCATCCCAGGCAATTGCCCGCCTTCACCCGGCTTGGCACCCTGCGCAACCTTGATCTCCAACTCTTCACATTGGTTCAGATACTCCGCCGTCACACCAAAACGCCCCGAGGCGACCTGCTTGATCTTTGCTGACGGATTATCGCCATTCGGCTCAGGCACAAAGTGTGCGGGGTCTTCACCGCCTTCGCCGCTGTCAGACTTGGCCCCGATCCGGTTCATCGCGATATTCAGGGTCTTGTGGGCCTCGGGCGACAGCGCACCCAACGACATGCCCGGTGTCACGAACCGCTTGCGGATGGAGGTGATGCTTTCCACCTCTTCCAACCCGATTGCCGCACCCAGCGGCTTGATATCCAGCAGATCCCGCAGATGGATCGGCGGGTTGCTTTTCATCTTCTGCGAATACTGCTGCCACATGGCATATGAGGCTCTGTTACAGGCCATTTGCAACATATGCATGCTGCTGGCTTCCCACGCGTGGGTTTCGCCGGAATGGCGCGCTTTGTAAAAACCACCGATGGGCATCACAACATCATCACCACGCCACCCCTGATCGTGCACGGCCTCGGCTTTGCGCTGGATACCCGTCACACCGATGCCTGAAATACGGCTCGTCATGCCGGGGAAATACTCGGCACACATTGCGCGCGACAGACCGACGGCCTCGAAGTTGAGCCCCCCACGATAAGACGACACGACAGAGATTCCCATTTTGGCCATGATCTTGAGCAGACCCTGATCAATCGCCGCACGATACCGCTGAACAGCCGTTGTCAGAGACACATCAAGCAGCCCCCGCCCGATACGGTCCGCCAGTGAATCTTCGGCGAGATAAGCGTTTACGACGGTCGCCCCACAGCCGATCAGCACGGCAAAGTAGTGCGCATCCACGCATTCCGCAGACCGCACATTCAGCGATGTAAACGTGCGCAATCCCTTGCGGGTCAGATGCGAATGCACCGCACTTGTCGCAAGGATCATCGGCATGGCGACACGCCCCTCACCGCTTTTCTGATCCGTCAGAACAATATGTCCCGACCCTGATCTCACGGCGTCTTCAGCCTCGGCTCTGATCCGGGCAAGGCCCTCGTTCAGATTTTTCTCGCCGGGCGCAAAGGTACAGTCGATGGTGGCAAGTTCAGCGTTGAAATGTTTGACCAGCTCGTCAAACTGCGCGTTGCCGACGAAAGGGCTGTCCAACACGAGAATTTCAGTCTGGCTGCTGTCTTCGTCCAACACGTTCTTGAGGTTGCCGAACCGCGTCTTCAGGCTCATTACCCGGAATTCGCGCAAGCTGTCGATCGGCGGGTTGGTCACCTGGCTAAAGTTCTGACGGAAGAAATGGCTTAACGGGCGATACTTCGTGCTCAGAACGGCTGACGGGGTGTCATCCCCCATGGAGGCCAACGCTTCTTTTGCGTCTTCGGCCATCGGTGCAAGAATCTGCTCCAGCTCCTCGATGGAATACCCTGCGGCAACCTGACGGCGCCGCAGCTCGTTCCCCGCAAACAGCGGCTGTTCTTCGACAACTGCCAACGCTTCGTCTAGTTCGACAATCTTGCCGACCCACTCACCGAACGGCAGTGCCGCGGCCAACTTGGTCTTCATCGCGGCGTCGTGGAACAGCTTGCCCTTTTTCATGTCGACCGAAATCAGCTGGCCCGGTCCCAGCGCGCCTTTCTGGACCACATTCGCCTCGTCCAGCGGCACCATGCCGGCCTCGGACCCTGCAATCAGCATGCCGTCACCGGTGACCACAAAACGCATCGGGCGAAGCCCGTTGCGGTCAAGTCCGGCACACACCCAGCGGCCATCTGTCATGGCTAATGCTGCGGGGCCGTCCCATGGTTCCATCACCGAGTTGCAGTATGAATACATGTCGCGCCAGCTTTGCGGCAATTCGATTGCCTGCTTGGACCACGATTCAGGGATGAGCATTGTTTTTGCCATGGGCGCGGAACGTCCGGCGCGTACCAATACCTCAAAAACAGAGTCTAATGCGGCTGAATCCGACGATCCCGCAGGAACAATCGGCTTGATATCATCGGCCATGTCGCCAAACGCACCGGAGGCCATACGGATTTCATGGCTTTTCATCCAGTTCAGGTTGCCGCGCAGCGTGTTGATTTCACCGTTGTGCGCCAGCATGCGAAATGGCTGGGCCAACCACCACTGCGGAAAGGTGTTGGTGGAATACCGCTGGTGATAGATCGCAAAAGCCGACACAAAACGTTCGTCCATCAAATCGGGATAAAAGTCTGCGACCTGTTCGGCCAGCATCATGCCCTTGTAGATGATCGAACGGCAGGACATCGAAGCGATGTACATCTGCGGCACCTGCGCAGCAATCGCCGCTTTTTCGATGCGACGCCGGATGACATACAGCTCGCGCTCAAACGTTTCCTCGTCCACACCTTTGGCATTGGATATGAGAATCTGTTCAATCTCGGGCCGTGTTGCGTTCGCTTTTTCGCCCAGACAACTCACATTGACGGGCACATGGCGCCAGCCATAGATGTAGTGACCCATGCGCAGCACTTCGGTTTCAACGATGGTCCGGCAGGTTTCCTGTGCGGCAAAGTTGGTGCGCGGGAGGAACACCTGACCCACTGCAATCAATTGTTCGCGGCGTGGTGTATGACCTGTCCGCTCAACCTGATCATAGAAAAACTGGACAGGGATTTGCACATGGATACCCGCGCCATCACCCGTCTTGCCATCCGCATCAACCGCCCCACGGTGCCAGATTGCCTTGAGCGCTCTGATCCCGTTCTCGACCACTTTCCGGCTCCGGGAGCCGTCAATGTTGACGACCAGACCAACGCCGCAAGAGGAATGTTCCTCTGCTTCGCTGTACAATCCGTTTTCGGCCATATGGGCGCGCTTGGCTTCTTCGGCTTTGACCCAGTTTTCATCATAGTTCATGGCGTGGGGCCCTTTCATTGGAGTACGGCACGTGCGGACAGCACGTCACAACCGAATTGAGGAGTGTTGCTAAGGTATCCCTTTTCACCGGGATAGATGAATTGAACGGGCGCGGCCCGATAGGTGTAAGGCTCTTCAGGCTCCGTGACCGTGCCGTAGCCGGAAAAGAAGCGGCGGTGTTTTTGTGAAACATATTCGGATCCCTCTGCGGCAAAGGTCACATTGCCCGCCTCGTCTGTAATGCGGATGGCATATTCGGTCCGGTCCAGAATTTCGCCGTCGATGGTAACATTGTGCTCGGCAATACGGTCATAGCCGGTTGCCGTGCGCTGCCCCAAAGGAGTGTTAAGCGTAAACTCGTAGGTATCCAGCCCTTCTGCAAACAGATCGGTCAGGCTCGCCGGATCGGGGGCGGGCATGATCAGCGTGTCGCGGGCGTTCTCAGGAATGTCATAACTGTCGAGCCACTGTGCCTCGTTATCGATCCGGCCGATATAGACCGGTCCGTTTTGCCCGATTTCGGTATGCCACCTGTCGCCCGCCGGGTCCGCGTCGCAGGTCCAGTGATGTTCGACCTGACAATTGCTGTCCTGCACCGTCAGATAGGCGGTGCAGCCCTTGGGCGGGGTAAAATCTCCTGCCGTGACACTGCCAGCGCCAAGAATGAACAACACTGACAGGGCCGGACGCATCATTGATCCGCTCCAGAAAAAAGGGCGATTGTCTCGGCAGTCGTCAGCTTCTTTTGCGACCCGGCAAAGGCATACCCCGATGGGCAATTGTCGGCAAAAAATTCGATGGCGAGGGGGGCCCCCGCCGCGTTCTTGAACAGGCCTGCAGAGGGGTGTTTGACCTGATCTGCAACGGTGCTGTACCACAGCGTCGAACCACAGACCTCGCAAAACCCGCGCTCGGCCCATTCGGATGAGCGGTACGATTTTGCCGGTCC
>JBARUV010000176.1:0-8010 GCA_049645905.1 Sulfitobacter sp. | reverse complement strand
TTGAAGAAGGCCCCGTGCCGCGCACGGGCGCCACGGGGCCGTTGACCTCGATTTATGTCCGCGATCCCGACCGCAACCTGATCGAGATCAGCATTTCAGACCAGCGCGCGTAGATTTTCCATCAAGGTGGTCAGTTCCTTGATGTACATCTCGCCCTTTAGCTGGCCGCTCTCGTCAAAGGCTTCATAGCTGGCGGCCAGATGTATTTCCGGCCCCTGCAGGATATGGGGGCGGAAAGGCACCATAAAACTGCGCAGGATCAGTTGCGCACGTTCGCCCCCCGCGCGGCCTGCTGCCGCAGACATCACGGCCACAGGTTTGCCTGCCCAGGCATTGCCTTCAACGCGGCTGACCCAATCCAGCGCGTTTTTCAAAGCGCCGGACGGGCCTTTGTTATATTCTGGCGTAGAAATGATGACCGCATCCGCAGCGGCGATCTGTGCTTCAAGTGTCTTGGCGGCTTCGGGTATCCCTGTCGCCTCTTCGTCATCGCCGTCATAAATCGGCATGCGGATATCCGCTTCGGTATAGTCATTTGGACCAAAGAGTCGCGCAGCTTCTTTCAGGAGTTTTCGGTTGGTGGAGCCGGCACGGGTCGCGCCGGAAATCCCAAGGAGTTTGGGCTGAGACATCAGATGGTCCTTTAATAAGTTTGCTGGACGTTAACCTGCGTCGCCAAGGCCAAAATGCAAGAAGCCCCCGCGCGGTGCAGGGGCTTTGTGCGTTCATACACATATCCTCGAGCCTGATAACCTCAGGCCCGACGGGGATCACGCGTTTGGCAGGATCACAATCTCGACCCGACGGTTCTGGGCTTTGCCCTCGGCGGTCAGGTTGCTTGCAATCGGCTGGCTTTCGCCACGCCCATAGGTTTGCACGCGCCCTTGGGGGACGCCGTTGTTGATCAGCACGTTCGCAACGGCCGATGCACGGCTTTGGGACAGGGTCTGGTTGTATCCCGCATCACCGTCGCTGTCCGTGTGGCCAATGATTTGCAGGGTAGAATTGGCATAGACTTGCACGTTGCTGGCAAGCGCCTGCAGATCATCATACAGCGCCGGCTGCACGTTTGAACTGTCGGTTGCAAACAGAATGTCCTGTGGCAATGTCACAATCAACCGGTCGCCTGTGTTGCGGATCACCACGCTGCTGTCGAGCGCGCGGCGCAGATCGGCCTCCTGCTTGTCCAGCGAATAGCCGATACCGCCCCCGATGGCCGCACCGATCAATGCGCCTTTCACAGCACCCTGATCACGGTTGCCATCCCCTTTGGACAGGGCGCCAATCAGCGCGCCGGCTCCAGCGCCGATCAGAGCGCCGTTTTTGGTTTTCTGGTTCGGGTCGTTCGGCCCTGCACCCAGTTGGCCAGGTTCCGTACAGGCCCCCAATGCAAGCGTGCCCGCCAAAGCGGTGACCAGATAAATTTTGGTAGAAATCATTTTACTGCCTTCATGTTGCGGCCCCGTTCGGGCAGGGCGTCTTGATAGGCGATATATATAATGCGTGTTCACGCAATGATCAGGGGGAAATTTGCATCGGCGGTATTCTGCCGGATTGATCCGGCAAGCGTGGGCAAGATGCCCACATTACGCGACTGTGATCCTGTAAGGTGGGCATCTTGCCCACCCACATTTCAAGCCTCCGCGCGCGCAGCCTCGAATGCCAACATGGCGCGCTTCACAGGCAGACCCCAGTGATACCCGCCCAAGGCCCCGGATTTGCGCAGCGCACGGTGGCAGGGAATCAACCAACTGACCGGATTGCGCCCGACTGCTGTGCCCACTGCACGCACCGCTTTGGGATGACCGATGGCTTGCGCAATATCGGAATAGGTCGTGACCTGTCCGGAGGGAATGCTCAACAATGCTTCCCAGACCTTGATCTGAAACGGTGCGCCAATCAGATAAAGCGGCGCCTTTTCCAGCGCGCCATCCTTTGCCCCAAATGCCGTCAGCACCCATGGACGCAACAATTCTGCGTTTTGGACATAGTTTGCGTCCGGCCAGCGGGATACCAGATCGTCCATCGCCGCCGCTTCGCCCGTTTCCGAAAGTAGAGCGAGGCCGCATATTCCTTTTTCTGTACCCATTACCAAAGTCGGACCAAACGGACTTTCGAAATGGCCCCAATAGATCGTCAGGCCCGCACCCCGGCGCGCAAAATCACCGGGGCTCATCGCTTCCCACCTTAAGAACAGATCATGCAGACGGCCCGTCCCAGACAGTCCGACAGAGTGGGCGGCCTGCAGGGTGGTCGTATTGTCGCGCAGCATGTTCTTGGCATGGCCCAGCATAAGGTATTGCTGATACCGCTTGGGGGACACGCCAACCCAGCGCGAAAAAAGGCGCTGGAAATGAGCAGGCGACATATCCATTTCACTGGCAATCTCGTCCAGCTGAAGCGGATCTTCGGCGCGATCAATCAGATCAATCGCCCGGCGCATGACGCCGTAGTGATAGCCCTGATCGGCGGTCGGAATGGGGTGCATCTGTGTCATGCAGCCAATCTAGGCGGCCTGCCAGCGCGAAGCGACCCGAAACTTGCGCTTTTGCATGCCCTCCCGCTTGCCCCTGCGGTGCATTCCGCGCATACCCTGCCCCATGGCAAAACAGCTAGATTATCATACTATCCGCGCTATTTTCGAACGGTTCCAAGCGGCAGAGCCCGAGCCGAAGGGCGAGCTGGAGCATGTGAACGTCTACACGCTGGTCGTGGCCGTCGCGTTAAGCGCGCAGGCCACAGACGCAGGCGTGAACAAAGCCACACGCGCGCTGTTCCAGATTGCCGACACCCCGCAAAAGATGCTGGATCTGGGCCTTGAGGGTCTGACCGAGCACATCAAGACGATCGGCCTGTTCCGCCAAAAGGCCAAAAACGTCATGAAGCTCAGCCAGATACTGGTGGATGACTATGACGGTGTCGTGCCCAATTCGCGTGCAGCCCTGCAATCCCTGCCCGGTGTGGGACGCAAGACCGCCAATGTGGTGCTGAATATGTGGTGGGGTCAGCCTGCGCAGGCCGTGGACACCCATATCTTTCGCGTGGGCAACCGCACCGGCATTGCGCCGGGCAAGTCAGTGGACGCGGTCGAGCGCGCCATCGAAGACAATATTCCCGCCGATTTCCAGCTACATGCCCATCACTGGCTGATCCTGCATGGCCGCTACCACTGCAAGGCGCGCAAACCATTGTGCCGCACTTGCCTAATCAGAGACCTTTGTACTTTTGAGGATAAAACAGAATGACCAAGACTTATGAACTTGTTGGCATCGGCAACGCCGTTGTGGATGTGATTACCCAATGCGACGACAGCTTTTTGGGCAAAATGGGTATCGACAAGGGCATCATGCAATTGATCGAACAGGACCGCGGCGAAGTATTGTATGGTGCCATGTCCGAGCGCGTACAGACACCGGGGGGTTCCGTGGCCAACGCGATTGCAGGTGCCGGTGCGTTGGGGCTGCAGACAGCGTTCATCGGACGGGTGTGTGACGACGCGTTGGGGCATTTTTATGCAGACGCAATGGCCGATCACGGCATTGATTTTGTCAATCCACCTGTAAAGGGTGGTGAAACGCCAACCTCGCGCAGCATGATCTTTGTCACACCTGACGGTGAACGGTCGATGAATACCTACCTTGGCATTTCTACCGGTCTGACGTCGGCTGATGTCCCGCAAGCGGTATCGGGAAATGCCCAGCTGATGTTCCTTGAGGGCTATCTGTTTGATCACGACGCGGGCAAGACCGCATTTCGCGAAGCGGCGCGCGCCACCACTGCGGGCGGCGGCAAGGCGGGAATCGCCATTTCCGATCCCTTCTGCGTAGAGCGTCACCGCGAAGACTTCCTGTCGCTGATCAAGAATGATCTGGATTTTGTGATCGGCAACGAACATGAAATCGCATCGCTGTTTGAAACAGACGATCTGGAACTTGCCCTTAAAAAGACCGCCGATATCTGCTCGAATGTGGTGTGTACCCGCTCGGGCGATGGCGTAACCCTGATCCGTGACGGTGAGCGCGTGCACGTTCCCGTACAGCAGATCACCCCGGTGGATGCCACAGGTGCCGGCGACCAGTTTGCAGCGGGCTTCCTATTCGGCATGTCCAAGGGCGCCGATCTGGAAACCTGCGGGCGGATGGGCAACCTTTGCGCTGGTGAAGTCATCACCCACATCGGACCGCGGCCGCAAAAGGAAATGTTGGCCGCCTTCAAAGCCGAAGGCCTGATTTAAGCAAATGGAGAACGGGCTGTATCCGGTCCCTGCGGGCAAAGTCGCTATGGCAGTGACCCATCTGGAGATGCGTGCGCAGGCGCAGGTGCGGCCCGTTCCTGCGCCAAAAGGCGTGACCCTGCGCCAGTTGCCCTTTGAGGCAGCCCCTTACCGCGACTTGTTTCATCGCGTAGGGGCGGATTGGCTCTGGTATTTTCGGCTGACGTTGAGCGACGCTGAAATGGCCGCCCATTTTTCAGACCCGGATGTTCACCTTTATACGCTGGAACTTGAGGGCCGGAACGAGGCACTGCTCGAGCTTGATTTCCGCAAAAAGGGCGCCTGCGAGCTGGCCTATTTCGGCCTGACCGCGCCACTGATCGGGTCAGGCGCCGGACGTTTCTTGATGAACGAAGCGATCCGGCTTGCGTGGGCACAGCCCATCACGCGATTTCATTTGCACACCTGCAATTACGACAGCCCCGGCGCGCTCGGGTTCTACGTACGCAGCGGATTCACCCCGTACCGCCGCGAGATCGAGATTGACGATGATCCGCGCCTGACGGGGTTGCTACCTGAAACCGCCGCCCCGCACGTGCCGCTGATCCGACCCTAATCGGTGCAGGTTGCGCCTTTGAAACAACTGTAGACCTGTTTCGACATTGCCGGCTTCGGATTGGAAAACACATGTCCGCCGCAAGGATTGATTGCCAAAAAATAGCGGTTGTCCTCGCGTTTTACAAAGGCCAGAACCTGTTCGCCGTTCTGCACAGACCCGCACCAGGGGCCGATGCAGGCAATCTCAAGCGTTACCCTTTGATCGAACGGCACATTGAACCCATTCTGTGACATCGACGTGCCGCGCAGACGGGCTGGCAGGCGTGTCGACTTGGGTGGCTCCTGCTTGCTCTTATCAAGTTCGGGCTGCTTTGGGGTGCCCACCGTCAGACGGCCTTTGACCACGACATAGACCTCTGGCGCGGCGTTCACATCGTGAAAGGTGCGGCTGACCGAAGGGGCCAGACAGGACAAGGCATGCGCCTGTAATGGCATCATCATCATCGCAAGAGCAAGACCAACAAGCCGGATCATAAAACACCCTCAAACTCGTTAAGCACCGCCCGATACACATCCCGCTTGAACGGCACGATGTTGTCAACAAGTTCCTCCACCGGCAGCCATCGCCACTGCGAAAACTCCTGATGTTTCGTAACGATGTTCACCTGATCGTCGCGACCGTTAAAGCGCATCACAAACCACTTCTGTTCCTGCCCGCGATACCGGCCTTTCCATATGTGCGGCACCAGATCGTGAGGTAACTCATAAGGCAGCCAGCTTTTGCTTTCGGCAATGATCTCCACCAGATCAGCCGTGACGCCGGTTTCCTCTTCCAACTCGCGCAGCGCGGCGGCGCGCGGGTCTTCACCCTTGTCTACGCCACCCTGCGGCATCTGCCAGGCGTCAGTGTCGCGGTCCACGCGCTGGCCGACAAAGGCTGCGCCCTGCGCATTCAATAGCATGATCCCGACGCAAGGACGAAAGGGCAATCTGGCAATCTCTTCTGGCGTCATTAGCGTCCGGTCCCTTGCAAGCTGACCAAGATATGCCATGCCCCCCCAAAAGATACCACCGGGCGCGTGACGCCGCGTTGTGCGTGACAGGGACAGCATCTAAGGTCATGCAAGATGCATATTTCCAGACCGCCAAGAGGTTCCCCCGATGTCCAATTACCCCCACATGCTTGCCCCTCTCGATCTGGGTTTCACCACACTCAAGAATCGCGTCCTGATGGGGTCCATGCATACCGGACTGGAAGAAACGCAGGATTGGAACCGCGTCGCCGAATTTTATGCCACCCGCGCGCGGGGTGATGTGGGATTGATGGTGACAGGCGGTATCGGGCCGAATGCCGAAGGGTCCGTGGCACATGGCGCGGCGATGATGACCACGCAAAAGGATGTGGACAACCACAGTGTGATTACCAGCCGCGTGCATGATGCTGGCGGTAAGATCTGCATGCAGATTTTGCATGCAGGTCGATACGCCTTTACGCCTGACTGTGTCGCGCCCTCACCCGTCAAATCGCCGATCTCGATGTTTGCCCCCAAGGAACTGGACGAGGACGGCATCGAAAAGCAGATTGCGGACATCGTGAATTGCGCCGAACTGGCACAAAAGGCGGGCTATGACGGGGTCGAGGTGATGGGCTCTGAAGGGTATTTCCTGAACCAGTTTCTGGTGACCCACACAAACAAGCGCACCGACCGCTGGGGCGGGTCATATGAAAACCGGATGCGCCTGCCGGTTGAAGTTGTACGCCGGGTGCGCGAGGCTGTAGGCACCGATTTCATCATCATTTACCGCCTGTCGATGATTGACCTCATTCCCAACGGCTCCACCCACGAGGAGATCGTGCAATTGGCTGTCGAGATCGAAAAGGCTGGTGCGACAATCATCAATACCGGCATCGGCTGGCACGAGGCACGAATCCCTACCATCGCCACGTCCGTGCCACGCGCGGCGTTCGCATGGGTCACCAAGAAACTGATGGGCAAGGTTGGCATCCCCGTCATCACCTCCAACCGCATCAATACCCCGCAGGTCGCGGAAGATGTTTTGGCGGATGGCTGCGCCGACATGGTCAGCCTCGCGCGCCCGATGCTGGCTGACGCCGATTTTGTGGCCAAGGCAATGGCAGGCACTGCAGATCAGATTGCGCCGTGTATTGCCTGTAATCAGGCCTGCCTGGATCACACCTTTGGTGGCAAAATCTCCAGCTGTCTGGTCAACCCACGGGCCTGTTACGAGACTGAATTGAAGATCGAAGCGACAAAGAACCCCAAGACAATCGCAATTATCGGTGCCGGCCCTGCGGGCCTGTCCACGGCCATCACGGCGGCAGAGCGGGGGCATGATGTCACGATTTTTGACCGCGCTTCAGAGATCGGCGGCCAGCTGAATCTGGCGAAACAGGTAGCCGGAAAAGAAGAATTCTGGGGTTTTGTCGACTGGTATCGCACGATGCTGGATCATCACGCAGTCACCGTGAAACTGAACACCGAAGTATCCGCAAACGATCTGGATGGCTTTGACGAAGTGATTATCGCCACTGGTGTCATTCCACGTGATCCGCAAATACCGGGGCAAAATGACGGCAACACCGTTAGCTACATCGACGTTTTGAACGGCACGGCAAAAGTCGGAGAGCGTGTGGCAGTGATCGGTGCTGGCGGCATCGGGTTCGATGTGTCCGAATATCTGGTGCAGGACGGCGAAAGTGCCACCTTGAACCTGCCCGAATGGATGGCCGAATGGGGTGTGAGCGACCCTGCCAAGCATCGTGCGGGTCTGGCACCGGAAGGGCCACAACCCCACAAACCCGCACGTCAGGTCACGATGCTGCAGCGCAAGACCACCAAGGTCGGCAAGGGTTTGGGCAAGACAACAGGCTGGATTCACCGCGCGTCGCTGGTCATGAAAGACGTGCAGATGATTGCGGGCGTCAACTATGAGAAAATCGACGCGGAAGGGCTGCACATCTCTTTTGGGGATGCGCGTCAGGATCCGACGCTGATCGAGGCAGATACCATTGTGCTGTGTGCCGGCCAGTTGTCGGACCGCTCCCTTGCGGATGCCCTGGAGGCCAAAGGGATGACGTGCCATGTGATCGGCGGCGCAGATGTCGCGGCCGAACTGGATGCCAAACGCGCCATTGATCAGGGAACCCGGTTGGCTGCCACTCTTTGAAACGCTGATCACAAGCCCGCCACCCAAACCAGTCGCCCTACGCAGCCGCG
>JBARUV010000175.1:0-17765 GCA_049645905.1 Sulfitobacter sp. | reverse complement strand
TTGTGCCCGCCTCAACGCCACGCCTCGGAAGTGTCTGGGGTATCGGACACTGGCTGAAGTCTTTCGAGAAAGGCTAAACTGAACGAACAAAAATTGCGCTTCGCCATGAGTTCACACCGACACCGTGACGGCAATGCCGATGGAAGCGGCTATCGCCCCACTTTCTGGCCACGCGGCATCGGCTAGGCTGCTGTTGGCGCACAGAATCCCGACGTTCAACTCGTTCAAAGCATTGCCAAACTGAGTGATCCGCGCACTACGCCCTAGAAGATCGGTTTCTGAAAGAACTTCGGCTGGCACAGGTCTCAGATATGGAGGTCGGGAGCGATTTTCTGGAAGGTCTCAAGGATCGCTATATTGAGAAGCTAGCCAAAGCGGTGGCAAGGCTGGGTGATCAGCATCGGCCGTTGAGTGTTGTATCGGATATCCTAGCTGAGATGCTGCGTTGGCGCCATAGACGCTATGTGGGACGGCAGCGCACGTTTCGTTCTGCTGAGGCGCACTGTAAACTGGCTATAAAATTCAATTTATGCAGATTAGCTCTGAATGCGGCGCACATTGGCAAGGCGATCTTTGCATGCTTTGGATACGACCGATGCGATGCAGATTCCTGATCTACGCCCGTTACGGGCTGGACAGTGAGGCGCAGAGAACGTTAACTCCGGCTACCCAAGGAATTGAGCGTGATCCCGTGACATCTGTATTGATCCTTAACGGCCCAAACCTTAACCTGCTAGGCACCCGCCAGCCTGAAGTTTACGGTGCGACCACTTTAGCAGATATCGAAAACATGTGTCGCGGCGCGGCCCGGACACTTGGTATGTCCCTCGCGTTTGAGCAAAGCAATCACGAAGGCGCATTGATAGACTTTATTCATGGTGCCAAAGGCTTACATGACGCGATCATTATCAATGCTGGCGCCTATACCCATACTTCCGTGGCGATTATGGATGCGATTGCTTCTGTTGAGCTGCCGGTGGTCGAAGTGCACCTAAGCAATATTCATGCGCGCGAAACGTTTCGCCACCAGTCATATATCTCAAAGGTTGCTGTCGGGATGATCTGTGGATTTGGGGCCAAAGGATATATCTTGGCACTTGATGCACTCTCTGATAGATTAACAAAATCATGAGCTTACGTGATTACCTTCATTCAGTTGCACGCACGCCTTCCATTGAGGTTCTCTGGGAGGGGCACACGAAAAAGATGCTTGAGTTCGGGTTTGATCGACTGATCTACGGATTCACGCGTTATCGCACCTCGACCTCCCTCGGTGATCCGGAAGATTTTATCATTCTGACCAATCACAGCCTTGAATATACTGATGAATTTCTGGGCAACGGCCTGTATCAACATGCCCCGATGGTGCATTGGGCACTGACCCACGATGGTGCTTGCAGTTGGACAGTGTTGCACCAGATGGCCGCCGAGCGCGCGATGACTCCTTCCGAACAGAAAGTGGTGGATTTCAATCACCGTATGGGCGTTCTTGCGGGCTATTCTGTCAGCTTCAAATCTATTTCTGCGCGTTCCAAAGGTGCGATTGCCCTGACCGCACGGCCCGGCATGTCCCAGGAAGAGGTAGACAATGTCTGGGCCGAAAAAGGTCATGACATTCAGCTGATGAACGAGATCGTACATCTCAAGATCCTCACCCTGCCCTATACCGCACCGAAACGGTCGCTCACGCCACGTCAACGCGAAGCGCTGGAATGGGTTGGCGATGGAAAGACGATGCAGGACATTGCGCTGCTGATGGGATTAACCTCTGCCACAGTGGAAAAACACCTGCGCCTGGCGCGTGAGGCACTGGCTGTGGAAACCACCGCTCAGGCGGTGATGAAGGCAGCTTTTTCCAACCAGATGTTCGTTCTGGACGTTTGAGTCCATCGCTTGAGTCCATCGCCCAACATAAGGTAAATCTGACGCTATTTGGTCGAAGCTCCCCTTGATTTTATCAAAAGGTAAGGAATCCCTGACTTCCGTTCAGACAGTGTTTGACGCAAGGTTAGCCTGTCCTCGATCAACGGTTTAACCGCGGGGGCAAAGGCCTTTAAATCCTTGATATACCAAGGCTCTTTGAAGGTGCCGGCTACAGTTGGGTCTATTTATCGGCCTGACTGTCCGGGGTGATCGACGCCTCCCGCTCCTCCCCGAGCAACTGAACCGGGCGTCTGGGGCGGGCCTTTTGCGGGCCCGCCCTTTTCTAATTGTGGGGTCAGTAGAGCGTCCGTCATAAAAAGGGGGCGGTGCATTGGTGCACCGCCCCCTTCAATTGTCCCAACGAATTGGTTCAGCCTTTGGCGGCTTTGGCCACCTCAGCTGCGAAATCTTCTTTGATCACTTCGATACCTTCGCCCACTTCAAGGCGCACGAAACCGGTGATGGTGGCACCCGCTTCTTTTGCGGCGTCGCCAACGGTCAGATCCGGGTTCACGACGAACGACTGGTTCACCAGCGTCACTTCGGCCATATACTTTTTCATACGGCCGACGATCATCTTTTCGATGACTTGCTCGGGCTTGCCGGATTCGCGGGCGATATCCATCTGGACCTGCTTTTCCTTCTCGACCATCTCGGCATCAAGATCATCTTCGGACAGCGACGCCGGGTTCACAGCGGCGATATGCATCGCAACCTGTTTCCCAAACGCCTCGTCGCCGCCGGACATGGCAACCAGCACGCCGATTTTTCCCATACCAGGTGCGGCAGCGTTGTGGACATACGCCACCACTGTGTCGCCCTCGATGGTGGCCATGCGACGCACGCCCATGTTTTCACCAATCACGGCGACGGCGTCTGTCACGGTCTGCTCAACGGATTTGCCACCCATGTCAGCCGCTTTCAGGCCGTCGATATCCGACTGGCCCACGGCAACTTCGGCAATCCCTGCAACCATCTTCTGGAAGTCCGCGTTTTTGCCGACGAAATCCGTTTCGGAGTTCACTTCGACAGCAACACCTTTGCCGCCCTCGACTTTGACAGCCACAAGGCCTTCAGCTGCGGTGCGACCGGATTTCTTGGCCGCCTTGGCAAGACCCTTGGTGCGCAGCCAGTCTACGGCAGCTTCAATGTTTCCGTCGTTTTCTGTCAGGGCCTTTTTGGCGTCCATCATGCCTGCGCCGGTGCTGTCGCGCAGTTCTTTTACCATAGATGCTGTGATTGCCATCTTTTGGATCTCCTCTTGGGGAATCAAGAATGTGTGGGGCAGGATATCCCTGCCCCATGTTTCAAAACCGTGACAGGCTTAGCCTTCGGCTTTTGCGACGGTCTCTTTGGTGGATTCGATATCCAGAGGTGCGTCTTTGCTCATCGCGTCGTTTGACACTGTCTCAGTGGATGCCGCTCCGACTTCAACGCCGGTGCTTTCCTCTGTCAGGGCTTCCTCGACAGGCGCTTCTTCCATTGCACCGATATCAACGCCAGCCGCGCCCAACTGGGCAGACATGCCGTCAAGTGCCGCGCGCGCTGCCAGATCGCAATAAAGCGAAATCGCACGTGCCGCGTCATCGTTGCCAGGAATGATGTAATCCACACCATCGGGGGAACAGTTGGTGTCGACCACGGCCACAACCGGAATACCCAGTTTGTTGGCTTCGGCGACAGCCAGCGCTTCTTTGCGCACGTCGATCACAAAGATCAGGTCCGGACGGCCGCCCATTTCGCGGATACCACCAAGAGAGGCTTCAAGCTTGCCCTGGTCACGTTCCATGCCCAGACGCTCTTTCTTTGTCAGGCCGTCAAAGCCCTGCTCTGACTGCTCGTCGATGTGCTTGAGGCGCTGGATGGACTTGGACACGGTCTGCCAGTTGGTCAGCGTGCCACCAAGCCAGCGGTGGTTCATGTAATACTGTGCGCATTTTTCAGCAGCTTCGGCGATAGGCGTGGCCGCCTGACGCTTGGTGCCAACAAACAGCACACTGCCGCCCTTGGCGACGGTATCGCGAATCGCCTGCAAAGCCTGATCCAGCATTGGAACAGTTTGCGTCAGATCCATGATGTGAATGCCGTTGCGCGCGCCGTATATGAACGGACCCATACGGGGGTTCCAACGCTGCGTCTGGTGGCCGAAGTGTACGCCTGCTTCAAGCAGTTGGCGCATGGAGAACTCAGGAAGAGCCATGTCTTTATTACCTTTCCGGTTTAGCCTCATCGGGGGTATGACACCGAAGTGGTGCCAACCGGCGGACGCTTGGGGATTTCTCCCCCAAAGGCCCAACCCCGACTGCGGGTTTAAGTGCCGCGCGTATAGGCCCGGCGCGCCGGAAGCGCAAGGGCGAATGCACCCTGCCCCGCGGCACGTTCCCTCAAAGCGTTGGACAAGGTCCCGCGATCAGCGCAAACTATCCAAAACGGTACCTTTGGGAGAATTTAACGATGAAACATGTTGTGTCCACCGCCCTTGCTACATTGATCTGCGGCGCCGCGTTCGCTGAACCAATCAAACTGACGCCTGCTGATCCGCAGCCGGAGGGGCTAAACCCCGGTCTGGCAGTATCCTATACCTACGACGCAGGCGGGCGCACGCTGGAAGAAGCGCAAGCCAAGCTCAAACGCGCAACGCCCGGCGCGCCTATTGCGGGTTTCTCTTATCTGGACAGTGATGAAGGCGACAAAACGCTGACTTCGGATGAAGCGTTCAAGGTCGCCGCCGCGATTTCAGGATACATCCGCTTTGATGCTGCGGGGACATTTGATGTCGAATTCCTCAGCAATGACGGGCTGCTTGCCAATGTCGGAGGGCAGCAGGTTGTACTGATCGACGGGGTGCATGGCTGTGACACTGGCGGTGTGCAACAGGTAGAGGTGCCAGCTGCGGGCTGGTATGCGCTGGAGGCGACCTATTTCCAGCGCAAGGGATCAGCTTGTTTGTTGATGGACTGGAATGTCAGCGGCGAGATGGAACCGGTACCGGATGATGTGTTTGGCCACTGATAGTCTGCGGACCTAGAGAATCTGGGCGCTCATGCCCTCGTCGAAACCAAGGCGCACGGCCCTTTCACATGCGAATGCCAGCGCCTTGCGATCTGCGAAATCTGCGACCTGTAGCGGCGCGTGATAAATAACCGTGACACGACCCTGCCGTACAGGGGCAAGGGTTGTCAGCAAATGCGCACCAAAAGACATATCGCCCCACCAGCCGTAAAACCGCACATCGGCACCCGGTGGGGCAGTATAGATCACACTAACGGGCTGAACCGCGATTTTCTGCTTAAGGTTATCTGCAAAGAACGCCTGAAAAAGTGCTGTTTTAAAAGGAATAACCTGTTGCCCATCGGTGCTGGTGCCTTCGGGGAAAAACAACAGTTTATGCCCCGCAAGCAGGCGTTCTTCGAATATCCTTGTCTGCTCGCGAGCGCGTGCGGGGTTGCGTTCAATGAACACAGTCCCTGTCGCACGGGCAAGCCAGCCGATACCGGGCCAACCTGCCACTTCGGATTTGGAAACAAAATAGATGCGCTTGACCGCGTTGAGGCTAAAAATGTCGAGCCATGAGACGTGGTTTGACACAACCGCGCCCCGTGCCACCATCGGCGCCCCCTGAACGACGTGCTCTATCCCCAGAATACGGAACGCATTGCGGCAGACAAACTGGGTGATATACGGCGTGACAGGCCGATGCAGCCCATATAGCGGCCGCTCCAGCAGTCGGGTCAGCAGTAGAATGACCAGCCCGCCAAACACCAGAACGCCCAAGGCACCGCCCCGAAGAGAGACACGCAGCCACCCCAACAGGGAAATGCGCTGCGTCGCGGGTGGCACGTCACTGTCCCAAACCCCCTTCACGCAGCGCTACCACCATAAATCCGTGCCTGTCTCGTGCTCAGGCGGTCGGTATCCATAATCAGGCAGACATCCACCGTGTTAAAGACGTGATCTACATATGCGCCTTCTCCGACAAAGCCGCCCAACCGCAGATAGGCCTTGATCAGGCTTGGCATCTGCATGATCGCAGCTTTACGGTTCAGATGAAGTTCATCTACCAAATCCATGCTTTGAAATGATTTACCATTGGCACGGACCCGCAGTTCCGGCGGGGCGAGATGGCGGTGGTGCAACAGCGACAAAGGCTGTGCGAGGGACTCAATATCGGTACCGTGAAAGCTCGCGACGCCGAAAAGCACCTCGATCCGGTGTTTCGCGACATATTTTGCCAGACCCGCCCAAAGGTGGTGCATTGCAACGCCGCCGCGGTAATCGGGATGCAGGCAGGAACGCCCCAGTTCCAGCAGGCGCCGCCCTGATCCGGTCAGCGCGTTGAGGTCATACTCCGCCGCCGAGTAGAACCCGCCTGCCCGCTCTGCGCACTCTGTCCGCATCAGGCGGTAAACGCCCACTACATCACCCGATATCGTTTCTTGTAACAGCAGATGGTCACAAAACGCATCGTGCCGGTCCCGCTCAAGCCGGTTTGCATGGTCAACAAGAGGCCCGCACCCGCCCAACTCGGCCACAAAAACTTCATACCGCAAACGTTGTGCGGCACGCAGATCCTGCGCGTTGTCGGCCAGCCTTACAGTGAATGATGCCGTAACGTCCTGCGACATGGACTTGCTCTGCTCTTGGGGTCTGCCTTGCGTCGGGTCTTAGGCAAATAGGCGGCGCAGCGCAATCCTTGCGGCTGTCATACAATTGTCATAGACATCCTAAGGTTGACTCTAGACTCTTCCTGCACGCTATGGGCGTTCACACGTGCAATTCATCCATCAAAAACGGGCACAAGTCCGATCCGGAAACTATCAATGACCAACTTGCCTTCATCCCTGAAATTCACAGTGACTTTACCGTCGATGTTGCTTTGCACTTGTCCGATGCCCCATTCAGGGCGGTCGGGATGTCGCACCAACATACCCGGCGTCAGGATGGCATTCAGATCGTCCATAACATGCCCTCACACAGAAAGTGCCGCACATGACCCCCAGTAGCACGGATCTTGCGGCCTTGATCGGCAGCCGTATTTGTCATGATCTGATATCCCCGATTGGCGCGATCAACAACGGTCTAGAGCTTTTGAACATGTCCGGGGCCGCTGAAGGCCCAGAAATGAGCTTGATTGGTGAAAGCGTGGGCAATGCCTCTGCGCGGATCCGGTTTTTTCGCATCGCATTCGGGGCTGCAGGGGATCAGATGGTGGGGCGGTCCGAGATCGTGTCGATTCTGCGGGACCTGTATCATAACAGCCGTCTTGAAGTGGTCTGGGATCCAAGCGAGCCACAACCCCGCTCCGCAGTGCGGCTGTCTTTTCTGGCGCTGCTCTGCCTTGAAACGGCTATGCCCTATGGCGGACAGATCGTGGCCCGCACAGAGGGTGGAACGTGGCGGTTGAAAGGCACTGCTGACAAACTTAACGTTGATGCCCCGCTATGGGAGATGCTGGCCAATGTGCAGCCTCCTGTGCAGGTACAGCCGTCGCAGGTGCAGTTCGCATTACTTCCCATGGTTGCGTCAGACGACGATCGTCAGGTGACCTCGCAAGCGGATGAAAAGTCAGTCGAGATCAGCTTCTGATCGTTCCGTCACCCGTCACCAGATATTTGAAGCTGGTCAACTGAGCTGCCCCCACCGGGCCGCGTGCATGCATCTTTCCTGTGGCGATGCCGATTTCTGCGCCCATGCCGAATTCACCGCCATCCGCGAACTGGGTAGAAGCGTTATGCATCAGGATTGCGCTGTCGAGCTCAGCAAAGAACTGCGCCGCAGCGGCAGGGTTTTCGGTCATAATGCAGTCGGTGTGGTTCGAGCCGTGCGTGCGGATATGCGCAATGGCGTCGTCGATTGAGTCCACTTCCCGCGCCGCGATGATCATATCAAGGTACTCGCGGCCAAAATCTTCCTGCTTTGCCTTTGCGGTGCCGGCCAGAATGTTCAACGATCCTGCAGCACGCACTTCAACGCCGGCGTTCATCAGTGCCTGCATGACCTGTTGCCCCAGACCCGCCGACACATCCTTGTGGATCAACAGACATTCGGCGGCACCACAGATTCCTGTCCGCCGCGTCTTGGCATTCAACACCACGTTCAAGGTCTTCTCGGGGTCCGCCTGCGCGTCGATATAGATGTGTACGATGCCTTCGAGATGGGCAAACACAGGCACGCGCGCCTCGCGTTGGACCAGCCCGACAAGGCCCTTGCCACCACGCGGCACAATGACGTCAATGGTATCCGTCATGGTCAGCATCTCGCTGACCGCCGCACGGTCGCGGGTGGGCACCAGTTGGATCGCGTCTTCGGGCAGATTAGCGTCACGCAAGCCCTTTTGCAGGCAGGCATGGATCGCGTGTGATGAATGAAAGCTTTCCGACCCGCCGCGCAGGATCACGGCATTGCCCGCCTTGAGGCACAGCGCGCCCGCGTCAGCAGTCACATTGGGTCGCGATTCATAGATGACACCAATCACCCCCAAAGGAGTGCGCACCCGTTTGATATTGATGCCCGATGGCTGGTCCCAATCAGCCAGAACCTCGCCTACCGGGTCGGATTGTTCGGCCACTGTCCGCAGTCCGTCAATTATGGCTTCAATGCGGTCCTCATCAAGCATCAGACGGTCCATCATGGCGTCTGACAGGCCCTTATCGCGCCCGAACTGGAGGTCTTTCAGGTTTGCAGCAAGAATTCCCCCGGTGTTCTGGCGAACCGCCTCGGCAGCGCCGATCAATGCTGCGTGTTTGCGTTCAGCAGAGGCCGTGGCGAGCTTTGCTGCTGCAGCTTTGGCACGGGCTCCGATGTCAGCCATCAGGGCGGGAATGTTATCAGCGTCTTTCATGGGGCGGTGCCTGTGTTGTGGTTGAAGTCCAGAAGGAATTTCGGGCGTCCGGCGCAGTTTTGAGCGATTTTGAAGTCAAGACAGTGCCATATCATCGCGATGGATCATAGCGGCGCGGGCGGGCTGACCTAGAACAGGTTCGATTTCGACAGATTTCAGCCCCTTTATGCAATCAGCCTCGCCAGAGGAATAGCGCGCAAGCCCGTAGCCAACGGTATGTCCCTCGGCGTTCAGCAGGGCGATGCTGTCACCGCGCGCAAAGGGGCCCGAAACAGCCGAGATACCCGCAGGCAGCAGAGATTTCCCCCGCTTCAGCGCGCCCACGGCTCCGGCATCCAGTGTCACGCTGCCCCGCGGCTTGATCGCGGCGATCCAGCGTTTGCGGGCCGATGCGGGATCGGTCTGGGCGGTGAACCAAGTGGCGTTGGCGCCATTTACCAGCGCTTGCAGCGGGCGCATCACGGACCCTTCGGTGATGGCCATCGCACAGCCCGCCGCAGTGGCGGTCTTTGCGGCCATCAACTTGGTCTTCATGCCCCCCTTTGAAAGGCCGGAACCGGCATCGCCGGCCATTGCCTCAATTTCGGGTGTGATCGTGTCGATCACGTCGTAACGGGTGGCAGTGGGATCCTCGCTTGGATTGGCAGTATAGAACCCATCCACATCAGACAAAAGGATCAGCGTATCCGCCCCCACTGTGACTGCGATCTGCGCGGCAAGACGGTCATTGTCGCCAAAACGGATTTCATCAGTGGCCACAGTGTCATTTTCATTAACAATGGGCACAGCATCAAAGTTGAGCAATTGCTCAAGCGTTGCGCGACTGTTGAGGTAGCGCCGTCGGTTTGCGGAATCTTCCAGCGTAACAAGTACTTGGGCGGTTGTGATGCCATGGGGTGCGAGCGCTTCTTCATAGGCGCGGGCAAGGCGGATCTGGCCCACGGCCGCAGCCGCCTGGGATTGTTCCAGCGCCAGAGCGGTCTTGGGCAGGCCAAGCACGCCACGTCCCAAGGCGATGGAACCGGAAGAAACCAGTACGACAGATATCCCTTGCCCCTTGAGCCACGCCACGTCCTGCGCCAGCCCGTGCAACCAGTCCGCGCGCAAAGTGCCGCTGGTACGATCCACCAGCAAGGCCGAACCGATCTTGATGACGATGCGCTTTGTGCTGCTTAAGGCCGCCATGGCGCGATATCTTCGACGGGGCGGTGGCGCAGGCGATCATCGTCGATCTGGGCACGCAAGGCGCGGAGCACTTCGGTGACGCCATCACGGGCCACGCCGGACATCAGCATGACACCGCCACCCGATTCTTTTTCCAACTCTTTCAATGCACTTGCGCGTTCTTCTTCATCCAGTGCATCAATCTTGTTCAGCACCGTGACACGCGGCTTTTCGGCAAGCGCACCGCCATAGGCTTCGAGTTCGGTAATGATGGTCCGGTAGTCTTCGGCCACTGTTTCAGAAGTGCCATCCACCAGATGCAGCAGCACCGCGCACCGCTCCACATGTCCCAGAAACAGATCGCCAAGGCCGCGCCCTTCGGACGCGCCTTCTATCAGGCCGGGGATGTCAGCGACGACAAATTCGGTGTTATCGACCCCCACCACACCCAGATTGGGGTGCAGCGTGGTAAACGGGTAATCCGCGATCTTGGGTCGCGCATTGGAGGTTGCGGCCAGGAATGTTGATTTGCCTGCGTTCGGTAACCCCAGCAGGCCCACATCGGCAATCAGTTTGAGACGCAGCCAAAGGGTGCGCTCCACCCCGTCCTGACCGGGGTTGGACCGGCGCGGGGCCTGATTGGTCGCTGATTTGAAATGCAGGTTGCCAAAACCACCGTTGCCACCACGCGCAAGTTGCACACGCTGCCCCACTTCGGTGAGGTCACAGATGACCGTTTCCTGATCTTCATCCAGAATTTCGGTGCCCACGGGCACCCGCAACACGATGTCCTCGCCATCCTTGCCGGTGCGCTGCTTGCCCATGCCGGGAATGCCGTTTTTGGCAAAGAAGTGCTGCTGGTACCGGAAATCAATCAGCGTGTTCAACCCGTCCACAGCTTCGGCCCAGACCGAACCGCCAGTGCCGCCATCACCACCATCAGGGCCACCGTATTCGATGTACTTCTCACGCCGGAATGATATGCATCCGCCGCCGCCTGCGCCGGAGCGGATGTAGACTTTGCACAGATCGAGAAACTTCATGAGTCTTTTCTTTCAGGTCAGGACGTCAGCTTGCAGCTATACGTCCAAGTAGGTACGGCGGCGTCGCGGGCCAGACAATAGGTTTCCGCGTCACCCAGATAGACAAATCCTGCATTGGTCATCACCTTTGCAGAGGCCGGATTGTCCTGAAACACAGTAGCGAACATTGCCGCATTGCGCAGCGGGTTGGCTTGCACAAGGGCGCTGACCGCCTCGGACGCCAAATGCGAGTTCCAGAATGCAGGGGCGACCCAAAAGCCGACCTCGGACTGGTTGCGGCACAGATGGGTCAGGGAGATGACCCCCGCCACTTCGGCACCTGCCGATTTGATAGAGTCCATGACCCAGACGTCCTCGGCCCGCGGCTCTGCCATGGCGCGGGTGATGAATGCCTCGATCACGCCGGGCGGCAGTGGATGCGGAATGGTGGCCGTGTTCATCGCGACACGCGCATCACTTGCGTACATTTCGATCAGCCCCAGATCGGAGCGACGCAGAGGGCGCAGATCAAACCGTTCGGTTTCGATCACTGGTTGGTTCGTAATTGATTGCATTTTCATCGTCATGTCCCTCCTCCGAACAAAACAAACAGCACTGAGGCAACAGTCAAAGCCGCCAACGTCCACATTAGATAGGGTTCCGCAGGCGTTCCTGCCACAGTCTTGGAGATTGCATTGCCTG
The DNA here is from genome assembly GCA_049645905.1 of Sulfitobacter sp. Classification (GTDB taxonomy): domain Bacteria; phylum Pseudomonadota; class Alphaproteobacteria; order Rhodobacterales; family Rhodobacteraceae; genus Sulfitobacter. The sequence goes on along the minus strand of JBARUV010000175.1, from coordinate 6,113 downwards.
CAAGTGTCCATAACGGATGCAAAATTATCTGGCAGGACAGCAATACCGCAGCAATTGTCGCGGTCGCGACAAGGCTTGACGTACCGGGACCGACAAACGCCGTAAAGCTGCCGATAATCATGGCCCATGCCTTGGGATTGAGCGGATGAACGATAAGGCCCGCCGCAAATCCCGGTGCCTGCGCATCGCCCTGCCCCGGCTTGAGGCGCAGGTTTGCAACCTTCCATGCCAGCCAGATAATATAGGCAGCCGATAAGTATTTGAGCGTCACGAACACCCAAGGGGCACGGTCAGCCAATTCCATCAGGCCAAAGCCGATCGGCCAGATGATCAGTTGTTTGCCAAGGGCAACACCGGCCACGAAAGGCAACGCAGCGCGAAAACCAAACCGCGCACCGGTAGCCAGCAGCGCCATGTTTGCAGGCCCCGGCGTGGCGATCTGGGAGGCGGCAAAGATGCCGAGAGGGACAAGGGCGATGCTCATGCGCACCGCTCCCAATTGCTAGCTTTCAAGATCATCCTTTGAACGCTCACATCCCGCCCCAAAGCTGAGGAATGAACGGCATCGACCTGCGTGTCTTCAAATCCGTGTTTGCGCAATACGCTGCGAGACGCTTGATTGCCCAGAATATGACCAGATCGGACATCTTTTTCATATGTAGCGAAATAATGTTCTATAAGCGCGCGCGTTGCTTGGGTGGCATAGCCAAACCCCCAGAAAGGTTTGCCAAGCCAATATCCAAGCTCTTCCTGCAATGAGATGCCGCCGATCAAGTTTCCGTCGGATGTGATAGCGAATACAAGTCCACTTTTGATTGAAGGGCGGTTGATGAACTCAACAGCATCTGCAACGGAATAGGGATGCGGCACTCGCGTCAGCCAACGCGCGACGTCGATCTCTCCAATGAGTTTCGCAAGTTCTGCGGCGTGATGGAGCTCAAATCGACGCAACACCAATCGGCCAGTTTCTATCCGCTCAGACATCGGCCAATTCCCTCTTAAGCAAGAAATCAGCCGCCAGCAAACCCATGATCACATCATCGTGCCAGACGGCGCCGACGCGGGCGGCCTCGCGTTCGCGGCCCTCAATGACAAAGCCAAGCTTTTGACAGGCCGCAATGGCACGGGTATTGTAGTCGACGACGCGCAGAACAAGCCGGTGCAGCCCCAAAGAGCCAAAGGCATGGCTCACAATCAGCCGCATGGCCCGTGTTCCGATGCCTTTGCCCAACAGTTTTGGATCAAGAATACCAATTGCCAGACTGGCGCGGCGGTCGTGGTGATCCAGCGAATGCAGGCGCAGCGCGCCAATCATGCGACGGCGGTACTGGATGATCCAGGCCAGAGGCTCGGTTTGCTGGGCGTAGAGCCATGCGGTTGCATGGGCCTTGGTGATGGGCGCGACGCCCGCAGGATCCGCGCCAAACATATGATGAATCTCTGCGGTATTTCCGAGTTTGAATCTGGCCGCAGCATCCGTGACTTTGGGTGCGCGCAAGGTAATGTGCCCGTCTTTCAGGGTCGGGCGGTCAATCGTATTGCTCATGGCAGCCCTCCCTTTCGGTGGAACGTGCAAAATAAAAAAAGGACCGGCGTTTCCGCCGATCCCTGAATGTTTTCAAAACCTTGGGTACGGCTTATTCAGCGGCCTCCGCCTGCGGGAGAACCGAAATAAAGGTGCGGTTTTTCAGGCCTTTGTGAAAGGTCACGCTGCCGTCAACCGTTGCAAAGATCGTGTGATCCTTGCCCATGCCGACGCCTGCAGCGGGCCAAAACTTGGTGCCGCGCTGACGCACGATGATGTTGCCGGGAATGACAGCTTCGCCACCATACTTTTTCACGCCAAGACGACGACCAGCTGAGTCGCGTCCGTTACGGGATGAACCGCCTGCTTTTTTATGTGCCATTTGGTCTCTCCTTAGCCTTTAGTCAGTTCTTTGGCCTGTGCGATCCAGTCTTCACGACCGACACGACCTTTGAACGACAGTTTCTCTTCGATCGCGTCAACGTCCGCCTCGGACCATTCAGCGATTTGAGCGAAGGTTGTTACACCCTCTGCGTGCAATTTCTTTACGATCACTGGACCGACACCGGAAATGTTGGTCAGATCGTCACCGTCCGTGGAAGCTTTTGCTTTCTTCGCGGGTGCGGCTGTCTTTTCTTCAGCAGGCTTTTCAGCTTTCGCAGCCTTCTTGGCTGGAGCGGCCTTTTTGGCCTTGGCAGGCTTTGCAGCTTCGTCAACGGCCTTGCCGGTGATCGCAGCCACGGCAGCGGCGGATACAGAACCTGTTCCAACAGCGGCCAATGCCTTGGATTTACCGGCGCCCGTGGACAGGATGTCACCGATTTTGACCAATGTCAGTTTCTGACGGTGGCCTTTGGTCCGCTTGGAAGAGTGCTTGCGGCGGCGTTTGACAAAGTGAATGACCTTTTCGCCTTTGATCTGGTCGACCACTTCCGCTTCAACACCGGCGTCGTCCACCAGTGGTGCGCCAACCTTGGGGCTGTCGCCACCAAGCATCAGAACTTCGTTAAAGATAACTTTCTCACCGGCACTTGCCGCAATACGTTCCACCCGAAGCATGTCGCCCGAGGCTACTTTATATTGCTTACCGCCAGTCTTGATGACCGCAAACATTGCGTCTTCCTTCACTTTTGCCGCGTTCTGTGGTCCCCCGACTGGGGCGTTTCGGCGTGATCGCCACCTCGAACAGCGCGCCCTAGGGCGTCATTGATAATAATCCCGCATACAGATCATCTGCCGGGATGCGGGCTTATGCGGCGATTGGAGGAGCAAGTCAAGCCGCATTGGCGTTGAAGACCGGCTGTCGGTAACCAAGACATAGCTGCCGCGCAAAACCTTGTCGGACCAAACGGCCCGAACCAAGGTCCGGCTAAAGCTCCTCGGCCAGCATGTTCAGCCCCACCGCCTGCCCCAGCGCATAGGAGATATCCTCGTAGGCTTTGCCGAAACCGGCAAAAAGAGCGCGGTTCAGGGCCATTCCGGCCTCGGTCTTGGAAAAGTCGATGTAGCGTTGCACCTCGGCATCTGACAGCGGGTCATAGGCCAGCAGGAAGAATCCGAAAAGCCATGTCGTGGTGTCTTGGGTGATTGCATCCAGATCATCCGAGACATCTGCCAGGATTTCTTCCTCAGTGGAGTCCACAACGTCGCTATCGGCCAGCCCGCGCAAAAATTGAAAGTTCGCGTTCATCGCCGTGGTCACATTGCGGTTGATCATATCACCCGCTTCCGCAAGATCGGTTATCGCGGTCAGCCTTTTGGTCGGTGCTCCGGACAATTCGACATACCGCGCGCGCGCAGCATCCTCTGCCGCCTGATCCGCCAAGGTCTTGCGGGCAGCATTTTCCAGCGTCACGATCCGGGTTCCCAAAGGCGACGCAAAGAACGAAATCGTGTCCTCCAACACGTCGCCCTGCAATTCAACTTCCAGTGCGCTGCGCAGCACCTCGACCATACGGTCAGGATCATAGATCGCGTCGACCTGTTGATTCCAGCCGGTGCCGCCAGCGCCGCCCAGCATGTCCGCGTTCACCTCCTGGGCATAGACCTGCCCCTCGACGCGCAGGATTTGTGCCACCTCGCGCAGTTTGAGCACATCAACGAGCACTGTCATGCGCGCATCGGCCCAGACGGGCAGCGCAAGGCAGGCAAGCAGCGGCCAGAGGAGGATCGCGCGCATCACAGATCCTGACTGGGCTGCATCGCGGACAGACGTGCCGCGACGGCTTCGTATCTGTTGGCCATGATTTCAAATTGCACAGCGTTCATCAACGCATAGACTTTCTGCATGTCCGGATGCTCCAGTGCGTCCGCATAATCAGCCACCTCTTTGTCGGAGAATGCCTGATATGTATAGGCCGAACCCGCCAGTGCATTCGCTTTGATAGAACGGCGCATCTCGCCCTCCTGCGTGCGCAGCGATTCGCGCAGATCAGCCTCGTCCATGTTCAGATCAATAACCCCTGCCGCCGCAGCCGCCATAAGGAACCGGACCTGCACTTCCTGAATGGACCGCACAGAGGTGTCTTCAACATCACTGGCAGCAGTCAGACGGGCCAGCAAGGCAACACGGGGTGAGCCAAGGCGCACCAGTCCGGCAATGATTTCCTCGCCGGTCTGGCGTTTATTATCGCTGTCTTCCTCCATGTGCGATTTGTTTTCGACCATCACAAGACGATGTCCCAGATCAGTGGCGTAAAAGTCCGCCGCATGGGCCAGAAGGTCATCGCTCAGAGTTTCTCCAAGCAGTTCAAGCGCCATGTCGTTCATCAACCCGGTCTCGAAAACCTCACGGACAAGTCGTTGCCATTCAGAGCCGAAGTCATCCGCCTCAAGCCCCAGCATCGCCGGGGCACTGTCGGCGGACAGACGGATAGACTCGAGTGCGACATCAAAGCCGGTAACCTCAAGAAACGCTTCCAACCGTGCGCGATCCGCCGCTTGCGCGGGGTGCAACGACGCAAACAGCATGAGGCAAAAACCCGTCATCAGGGACAGGAAAGGACGGCGCGAGGTGATCAGCATTGGAGGCTCCAGAGGTACAGGTATACTACAAGAGTAGGCGAACCCGGCGCAGGGGCAATCAAAAAGCACGAAATGTGGCGGCTGATTGCCGGTCCCCTCTTGCCCTGCCCCCGCAATCGCGACTAGACGGTCCTTCCAGACCCCCGCGGAGAGGTGCCGGAGTGGTCGAACGGGGCGGTCTCGAAAACCGTTGAGCGTGCAAGCGTTCCCAGGGTTCGAATCCCTGTCTCTCCGCCATATACCACATTTCAGTAGGTTTCTGCCGGCGTGAGTAAGCGTCTTCGTAGCCGGTGATCTCGTTGCTTCGGCGTGACGTCATATTGCACGGCTCAATCAAATAAGACCAAATACCCAATAAGACAGATTTGTTCTCACTACCGCCAGGAAAAGGTCTATTGAGAGGCCAACCCCTGCCCTATTTGCCCTGCATGTCCTTGGCATCGAGTAATCGCAAGGAAATGCCATGCCCCATTTGCATCATTCACGGGACCCGCGCCATACGCGGATGTTTGAACTGTTGCGCCAGCGTGAAGTTGCCGAGACGACGATGCAGCGCCTAAGCATTTCTTCGCAAAGCCGGTCAGATGTGCAGCTTCTCGGGGACTTCCGCACGCAGGCTTTGCGATCTTTGAAAGTTGAAGACCGCCCGAAAGCCAAGGCGGCGAGGCGGATCCGGTTCTCAAACCTCCAGCGTCAGCAAATTATGTGAGACGGCCTTTTGCACCGCATGGGCAGTTGTCTGTGCACCCAAGGCTTCACGCGCCATGCGCAGGTGTTTTTCAACTGTCCCCACACTGAGATCCATGATTGTGGCCACGTCCTGCATGGTCTTGCCCTCGCTGCTCCAATGCAGGGCTTCGCGTTTGCGGCTGGTCAGCGGGCGGCGCAGATGGGTTTGTGGTAATGATGCGATGCGCAAATGCATCAGCTTGCACAGCATCTCGACATCAGCGCCCACGGTGGACCACATCTTGTCGGCCTCCGCTTGGGGTATGTATCCGCCGGGGCTGATCCCGATCACACCGCGCATGCCGGGCACCAGTTTATTCAGACTGCCGACGAAACCACCCGTCACACCATACTCAAAATTGAGCGCGAGAATGCGCTTTTGATGGTCTATGTTGGTTAGGGGCGTTTGCGCAACGGCAACCTGCCAGCTCACAAATCCGTCATGGGTGGCGGCCCAATTGTAAGTTGGTGAATCAAGATAGAGTTTTTCATCAACATAGGCATCAACATACCCTTGCGGCCCATGGTGCAGGATCAACGCATCATCACCGTTTCCGATGATACCCCAACTGGGGATGCGCGTGGCGCCATAGACAAAATGGGTCATGCCAAGGTTTTGCATGCCTTGCGCAAAAGCGCCCCAAGCATTCTGCACGTCCGGAGCCTCGAGAATCCTTGACGTTGCGGCAGGAATGTCTCCGGCAGCTTTCTTTGATGGCATTGTTTGACATCTCCCCATGTCATGCAAACCATGCATAAAGGGGGTCATAACTGCAATGGAATAAGTTAGCCGCGAAACCCTGTGGCGACGACAAACTTCTCCGAACTGTCCGAG
>JBARUV010000174.1:0-5345 GCA_049645905.1 Sulfitobacter sp. | reverse complement strand
CGCACAGCATGCTACCTTTGGCCCTGACTTTTTCAGCAAAGGACAGCAGATGCCGATCAAATATCTACATACTATGGTGCGTGTAAAAGATCTCGACGCCTCAATCGCATTCTACAAATTGCTAGGGCTGGTGGAACGCCGCCGGATGGATCACGAAGGCGGACGCTTTACGCTCGTGTTCTTGTGCCCGCCCGGCATGGATGACGGCCACGCGGATGTGGAACTGACCTATAACTGGGATGGCGATGACGGATTGCCCAGCGATGGCCGCCACTTTGGGCACCTCGCCTATACCGTTGAAAACATCTACGAAACCTGCCAGCATCTGATGGACAACGGCATCACGATCAACCGGCCGCCCCATGACGGGCGCATGGCCTTTGTCCGCAGTCCTGACAACATTTCAATCGAGCTGTTGCAGGAAGGCGAAGCACGCGAACCGGCAGAGCCATGGACCAGCATGGGCAACACCGGCCATTGGTGAACCGCAGCTTCATCAGCCTGCTCTTTGGTATTCTGGCAGGAAATGCGCAGGCGGCAGACTGTCGTCTGGCGCTTTTGCTTGCACTTGATGTGTCCAGCTCTGTGGATGCGGCGGAAGACCGACTGCAGCGTGGCGGGCTGGTGTCTGCGCTGATTGCGCCCGAGGTACAGGCCGCGTTTTTTGCCGCCGATCAGCCGGTCGCGCTGGCCGTCTATGAATGGTCAGGGCGCTACAATCAGGAAGTTATCCTCGACTGGACGCTGATCGACAGCCCCGCAGCACTGGTGCGCGCAGCCGAAGCCGTCGCGGCCAGCACCCGCAGTCACAATGATTTTCCCACCGCCATGGGATACGCATTGGGCTATGGCGCAGCCTTGCTGGAGCGCGCGCCCCCCTGTTTGCGCAAGACTCTGGATATCGCAGGGGACGGCCAGAACAACGAAGGGTTTGGCCCGCAGATCGCCTACCGTGAATTTCCGTTTGCCGATGTGACGGTGAACGGGCTGGTCGTAAATGGGGCCGATTTCGAAGGCGAAGTCGGGCTGATCGCCTATTATCAGGGCGAGGTGCTGCATGGACCCGGCGCGTTCATGGTGATCGCGGACGGGTTTGACGACTATGAACGCGCCATGCGCCAAAAGCTGGAGCGCGAGTTGACCCCGCCGTCCATTGGCGCGCTGGACACGCCGGGAAGCGATGCCGGATGAAGCGCCTTCCCGCAGCCCTTGTTTTGTGTGTAGCCCTCGTTGGCCTTGCCGGTAGTGCGTCGGCTGAGTGCAGGCAGGCGCTTGCCCTTGGGCTAGATGTGTCGGGTTCCGTTGATGCGCGCGAATACCGCCTGCAACTTGGCGGAGTGGCACAGGCGCTCGATAACCCTGATGTGCGTGCCAAGCTGATGGCAATGCCATCAGCACCAGTGCGCTTGCTGATCTATGAATGGAGCGGGCCGAACGATCAGGCGGTGCTGGTGCCCTGGATCACAATTGACAGTGAGACCAGCCTGGATCAGATCACCGAAACCCTGCGCCAGACGGCCCGGCGCGACGCGACTCCGGGCACTGCACTCGGCGTCGCGATGACGTTGGGCCGCATCCATCTTGATCAGCAAATGGACTGCTGGAAACGAACGCTCGATATTTCGGGCGACGGCAAGTCCAACCTTGGCCCACGCCCGCGCGAGGTTCGCGGCATGATCGAACCCAGCGGCATCACCATCAACGCGCTGGTGATCGGGGTGGATGACCCCAACATCGGTGACATCCGCCAATCCGAGATTGGCGAACTTTCCGCATATTTCAAAGCCGAAGTGATCCTTGGCCCCGAAGCATTTGTAATGACTGCAATCGGGTTCGCAGATTATGCCCGCGCCATGACCCAAAAGCTGCTGCGCGAGTTGGACGGGCTGGTGTTTTCTCAGGCGACCCTGCCCGCCCGGACAACGCTTCAGTAAATATACCGGATCTGATCGCTCCAGTACCGCTCCATTCGTTTGAGAGAGGTCGTAATGTCAGCGATGCCTTCCTTGCCAAGGACACCTTTGTGTTCCAGCCCTATCGCATGGCGCTCGAACAGGGTTGTAACAACATCGCGAATTTTGCGTCCGTTTTCCGTCAGCCGCACGCGCACCGACCGGCGGTCGATTTCGCAGCGCTGGTGGTGCATATAGCCCATTTCAACCAGCTTCTTCAGATTATAGCTGACGTTGGACCCCTGATAATACCCGCGGCTTTTCAGTTCACCGGCAGTGACTTCGTTGTCGCCGATGTTGAACAACAAGAGCGCCTGCACCGCATTGATTTCCAGCACGCCGACGCGTTCGAATTCATCCTTGATCACATCCAGCAGCAATCGATGTAACCGCTCCACAAGTGACAGGGCCTCAAGATAGCCAGTCATGAAACCCATATTGCCAAAGGATTCTGGCTTGGGTGCGATGGTCTGGTTTGCGGCGACCACTTGGTTCTCGATCTTCATATCCATTCTCCGATCCGTTGTGCTGGGACCGAAACTGGAGAATAAAACAGAATATTTCGTTAAACGCGGTGCGTTTTCAAATGGGCCTGAATGTCGGCGATCATTTCGCTGTACCCGGCGGGTGCCCCAACCTGCCCTGTCACCCATTGATACAGGTCGTGGTCATTCTCGTTCAGCAGCGCATCATAGAGGGTCAGCGCGTCCTCATCCATCTGGTCCAGCCGCGCCGCAGCATAGGGCGGCAGGATCAGGTCCATTTCCTTGATCCCGCGCCGCATGGAGCGCATGATGAGCCGTTTCAGGCGATGTGCGTGCAGTTCAGACATCAGTCGGGACATTTTTCATGACACGCAGCTTTTTCTCCAACCGGCCCAAACTTTCGGCCTTTTTCAACATATCGGCGCGCAGGCTGCGGATTTCGGCCAGAACATCGCCCAAACCGTCATCTACGGATTCGTCGGGGCCATCAATGCCCTCGCCCTCGCCGTTGATCAGCCACATCATGGAAACGTTCAGCAATCCCGCCAGCATCGACAGGCGGTTGGCACGCGGCTCGGAATGGTCATCCTCCCAAGCGCGCAACGTGGCCACACGCACGCCCAGCCGCTTTGCCAGTGCGGTTTGCGTCATGCCCGCATGATCGCGTGCCGCCGAAACACGATCCCCAAAAGTTGCCGCCTCAGGTCCGTACCAATCTGAATCTCCGCTCATGTCATTCTCCTTTCGGCACACCAAACCCGCTTGAACGGCCGGTGACCAGTGCCTATGAGTGAACCAGCACACATAGAGAACAAGAGGCCGTTATGGAACTGCTTTCGACGACACTATCCCGTGTCAAACCGTCACCTACCATTGCTGTGACCACCAAAGCGGCTGAACTGAAGGCAGCCGGGCGCGATATTATCGGCCTTGGCGCGGGGGAACCTGATTTCGATACACCCCAGAACATCAAAGACGCTGCCATTGCCGCGATTAACGCGGGTAAAACCAAATATACCGCTGTGGATGGTATCCCCGAACTGAAACAGGCGATCTGTGCCAAGCTTTTGCGCGACAACAGCCTGACCTACACCCCGTCACAAATCAGCGTGGGCACAGGTGGCAAACAGATCCTCTACAACGCGCTGATGGCAACGCTGAACGAAGGCGACGAGGTGGTGATCCCCGCGCCCTATTGGGTCAGCTATCCGGATATGGTGCTGTTGGCGGGTGGCACCCCCGTGATCGCCGAAGCCTCGATCCAGACCAATTACAAACTGACCGCCGATCAGCTTGAGGCGGCCATCACGCCGAAAACCAAGTGGCTGATCTTCAACTCCCCCTCCAACCCGACAGGTGCGGGATACAGCCGCGAGGAGCTCAAGGCGCTGACCGATGTTCTGCTGCGCCATCCCCATGTCTGGGTGATGACGGATGATATGTACGAACATCTGGCCTATGACGATTTTGAATTTTGCACCCCTGCCGAGGTGGAACCGGCGCTTTATGACCGCACCCTGACAGTTAACGGTGTATCCAAAGCCTATGCCATGACAGGCTGGCGCATCGGCTACGCGGCGGGGCCGGAAAAGCTGATCGCGGCCATGCGCAAGGTACAGTCGCAATCGACGTCCAACCCCTGTTCGATCAGCCAGTGGGCGGCGGTCGAGGCATTGAACGGCACGCAGGATTTCCTTGCCCCGAACAACGAAATGTTCGCGCGCCGTCGCAATCTGGTGGTGGACATGCTGAACGCGGCAGAGGGAATTTCCTGCCCCACGCCCGAAGGCGCGTTCTATGTCTATCCCTCCATCGCGGGGCTGATCGGCAAAACGTCTCCGGCAGGCGTAAAGATCGAAAACGACGAGGTTTTTGCCACCGCCCTTCTGGAAGAAACCGGCGTTGCGGTGGTCTTTGGCGCCGCCTTCGGCCTGTCCCCCAATTTCCGCGTCAGCTATGCGACCTCGGACGCGGCGCTGACAGAAGCCTGCACCCGGATCCAGAATTTCTGTGCAAAGATGCGCTAGGATATGAGTGCCGACCACGGGAGTTTTCAGAATGAGTGACGCCTTGCCGGAGTATTTCTTTCGGGTGCGCGACAATGGTGCGGCGGTGTTCCATGTGGACACCGAGAACCGCCAGCGCCGGATCGAAATGGACCAGATCGCAACGGTCAATATCCGCAACGGGGAAATCAAGCCGCATGGTGACCGCTCCCTGAGCACAGCCGATGAAAACGCGATCCGTGCCTGGATGGAAAACCGTCTTGAAGTGTTGGCCCACCGCGATATCGACGATATTTACCGCGCGGTGGACCACATGAACCTGACCACACAATGGGTCCAATCCAAGGCGACCGACGCGCAACTGGAGGCGGTCACAGACACGCTGCTGTTGGCGATGCACGATCTGCGCAGCACACTGGTGCGCAAGAAAGCCGACCGGATGTTGAAAGACTGAGTGAGGCGCACGGTTTGTGATGCGGGTCTGGCGTCGGCTGTGCGGGTAAACCGACCTCGGCCGCAGGCGTGTCGATGTCCGTTCTGGAGAACCGTTCAACAAACGGTGGTTTTTGGGAAAAATCTCGTAGAAGTTACAAAGGTCAGATTTGAGCGCGGACCCACAAAGAAATGAGGACATTTGGACGAATGGATAAGATAGCATCGTCTCGTATATTGCTAAGGGCTGTCAGAGAATTAGAGGCATCGCTCATTAAACCTTATGAAGAGCTCTCAGCGACGGTTGAAGTCGACTTCCTAAGCGCAGTCAGAGAAGTATCCCTCTTTTCGCGCGTGGTTTTTAAAGATTTAGTATCACGCAAAGGCCAACAAATATCAGCTGGCGGGGCGTGGGGTGCGGCAATCGCTTTGGGGGATTTCGATCAAGCACTTCGTTTCTTGGATATGGA
>JBARUV010000173.1:0-2757 GCA_049645905.1 Sulfitobacter sp. | reverse complement strand
GTGGTCGGCGCAGATCCCGCAGATGTCGGCGGATGCGTCAGCGGGGCCACCGGACACGGGGGTTGCGATGAGGGGTGTGTCGGGGGTTTGGCACAGGGGGCAAGTCATGTTGGGTGTGTAGGGTGGGTTGAAGCAGTGTGCAATTGGGAGTTTCAGACTGCAATTGTACCTGCTTCACCTGCTTTGAACTGGACATCGTTGTTGCCTCAAAGACTCGCAGACAAGAAAACGTGGCGTAAAGTTCCGCCGATCTCGTACAAACATATATAACCTTCACCATATGTAGATTATGCTGAGAATCAAAATACGGTATCTGGGAGCATTGCTATGACCAAGGAACAATTGGACGACATTGAGTATCTCATTGAAAAGTCCAAGACCATTCAGATGACAGAAGAGCAACAAACTGAGCAACGGCGCAGCTTTGCCTATGGGAATTCTGCATTCGAGAACGAAAAAATCACTCGTGAGATGGTTGATGAAGAAGCCCGTTTGATTGGTCTCTAGAGATTACAAAATGATCGATGAAAGCAGGATTAGACACAGTAAGGCGGACGACGCCGAAGTGGCATCAGACAGTGTTGAGGTAGCAAAGCTTGAAGCGGCAAATGCGCTCAGACAGACTGAGCGTGTGCGGCAACTTATTCTGGATGTCGTCGATGGCAAGCCTTTCAAGTTAAGACCATCGGTACTTCTGGATCTGAATAGATGTGCCATCGAAGGGCTCGATGCGTATGCCGGAGTCTGGCGACCAGCTGGTATAGGAATCGGCGCTAGTAAGCATGTTCCGCCTGGTGGGCACTTAGTCCCTGAGTTGGTTGAGCATCTATGTGACTACATTAACGAAAACTGGAAAACCCACAGCGCTGTTCATCTATCGTCGTTTGTTATGTGGCGTCTGAATTGGATACATCCGTTTACCGAAGGTAATGGTCGAACATCCCGTGCCGCATCTTATCTAGTTCTATGTGCAAAGTCCGGAACTCTCTTACCCGGAACAGAAACAATTCCCGAACAGATTGTAGCAAACCGAACCCCTTACTATGACGCTCTGGAACAGGCCGATCAAAGATACGAGAAATCAAATTCCTTTGACGACAAGATAGTAGAGAAGATGGAGCAGTTGGTTGGAGCAATGTTAGCCAAGCAACTAAAGGGTGCTTTTGACGCTGCGAATTGCGCCTAAACTGCGCATCCATATTCAAAAAAAACCATTGCACTCCACCGCACCGTGCGGGAACGCGCATTGCTTTGCAATACGCCGCCTCCCGCCGTCTTTCATATCCGCTAAAATGATCGGCTTTTAGCCGTCCATTTTTAGGGCGGATATGAAAGCTTCCTGCGGAATATCCACCTTACCAAACTGCCGCATCTTCTTTTTTCCCGCCTTCTGCTTGTCCAGCAGCTTGCGTTTGCGCGTGGCGTCGCCGCCATAACACTTGGCCGTCACGTCTTTGCGCATTGCCGACAAAGTCTCGCGGGCAATCACCTTGCCGCCGATGGCGGCCTGGATCGGGATTTTGAACATGTGGCGGGGGATCAGGTCTTTGAGTTTTTCGACCATCGCACGGCCACGGCTTTCCGCACGGTCGCGGTGCACCATGGTGGAGAGCGCGTCGACGGGTTCGTCGTTCACAAGGATCGACATTTTCACCAGATGGTCCTGACGGTAGCCGATCATCTGGTAGTCGAACGACGCATACCCTTTGGTAACACTTTTCAGTCTATCGTAGAAATCGAACACCACTTCGTTGAGCGGGAGGTCATAGACAACCATCGCGCGGGACCCCGCATAGGTCAGGTCCATCTGGATGCCGCGGCGGTCCTGACAAAGTTTCAGCACGTCGCCCAGATACTCGTCCGGTACAAGGATCGTTGCCTTGATGCGCGGCTCTTCCAGATGCTCCACAAAGGTGAGGTCTGGCATGTCGGCAGGGTTGTGCAGTTCCTGCATCGTCCCGTCCTTCATGTGGATGTGGTAGATTACCGACGGCGCGGTGGTGATCAGGTCGATGTCATATTCGCGCTCGATCCGGTCGCGGATAACCTCAAGGTGCAACAGGCCAAGGAAGCCGCAGCGGAAGCCGAAGCCCAGCGCGGCGGAGGTTTCCATTTCAAAGGAGAAGGAGGCGTCGTTCAGAGCGAGTTTTTCGATGGAATCACGCAGGTCCTCGAATTCGGCGGCGTCCACGGGGAACAGGCCGCAGAAGACCACGGGTTGCGCGGGTTTGAAGCCGGGGAGCGCCTTGTCGCAGCCCTATTTCTCGTGGGGGATGGTATCGCCCACACGGGTGTCGCGCACCTGTTTGATGGAGGCGGTGAGGAAACCGATTTCCCCCGGCCCGAGCACGTCGATTTCGGTCATCGCGGGGCGGAACACGCCGATGCGGTCGACGTGGTGCACGGTGCCGTTCTGCATGAAGCGGATGCGGTCATTTTTGCGCAGCTGACCGTCGATGATGCGGACCAGAACGATCACGCCGAGATAGCTGTCGTACCATGAATCCACCAGCATCGCCTTGAGCGGCGCGTCCAGCGTGCCCTTGGGAGCGGGCAGACGGGTCACAATGGCTTCGAGCGTTTCGGGGATGCCGATGCCGGTTTTGGCCGAGACGCGGATGGCGTCGGAAGCGTCGATGCCGATCACGTCCTCGATCTGTTCGGCCACGCGGTCACAATCGGCGGCGGGCAGGTCGATCTTGTTGAGGACGGGCACGATTTCGTGATCCGCGTCGATCGCGTGATAGACGTTGGCCA
>JBARUV010000172.1:0-25015 GCA_049645905.1 Sulfitobacter sp. | reverse complement strand
CGCAGACCCGAAGGGGCAGGGGCGCCGGGATCAAGGAGCCCGTTGCGAAAGTCGGTTTCCATGCTCACAGGCACAGAGCGGTGGCCGCACGCGTCGCTTCTGCGCGCAGGGTGGGCCAATCCGGTACGTCATTGTCCCATTCAACCAGAACGGGCTTTGGTCCGGTTTGCTGTAGCGCATAGTCGAGCAGGGCCCAGACCGGATCACTGACCGGCGCGCCGTGGCTGTCAATCAGCAAGGGCGCACCGTGATCGTCGTGGTCTGTGTCGTGCCCGCCGACGTGAATTTCGCCAACCTTGTCGGTCGGGTAGGCGTCGATATAGGCCTGCGGGCTAAGACCGAGATTTGTGGACGAAATGAACACATTGTTGATATCTAGCAATAAACCGCACCCAGTTCGCTGGGTAATCGCAGATAAATAGTCGGTTTCGGACAAGGATGATTCTGTGAAAACCAGATAGCTGGAAGGGTTTTCAAGCAGCATTTGCCGCCCCAGCAGGTCCTGCACCTGATCTATGTGGGCGGCAACGCGGGCCAGAGTCTGTTCCGTGTAGGGAAGGGGCAGCAGATCGTTGAAGAATTCCGCGCCGTGGGTAGACCACGCCAAATGCTCGGAAAAACTGGCGGGATTTGCCCAGTCGCACAGATGTTTCAGCCGTGCGAGGTGATCGGGGTCAAGTGGTCCTTCGCCGCCAATCGACAGGCCAACGCCATGTACAGACACGGCGAATTGATCGGACAACGCACGCAATTGTGCAAGCGGGCGGCCCCCTGCTCCCATATAATTCTCTGCATGGACCTCGATCCAGGTTACCGGGCCGGGATCTGCCCGCAACGCGCTGAAATGTTGGGGCTTATACCCGACCCCGGGGGCGTTTGGCAGAGTGTCGGTGCGGGGGGGATTGTCGCGCATGTCAGGCCCTCCGTTCGCAGTGATGGGGTGTGTAACCTTTGGGCGGGCAGCCCGCCCAAAGGCTTGGTTTTTTAAGCAGGCAAGTCGCGGTTGAGCGCCTCAAGGGACCCTTTGCGCGGTGAGCCGTCTGCCATCTTGGGAAGATCGATGCTGGCGCATGTACCTGCGTCAACCAATGTCCAGGCGTTGCCCTGATAGTCTGTCACAGACGTGCCAGCGCACGTTGTGCCGGGGCCGGCAGCGCAGTCGTTCTTGCCAGCCAGAGACACGCCGTAGCATTTCTCTTTGGAGGCGGCATTTGCAGCCGTGGTGGTCTGTGCGGTCATGGCGGCGGCGACGGCACCGGCAATTGCAACTGATTTTAGTGCTGTAGACATTGAGTTTCCCCTGTGTGTTTTCGCAATATTTCGACTGGTTATGTTAGAACATTCCGCGTTTCGGAACTCTATTCACATCGTGGTGTGTCACAATTACGTAAGATTTTCTCTGCAAACCGCAACAAAGGCCGCAAAAAATGCTTCTTGTTATGCATTCTTTGTAACATTGCGTGATTTGGCCCTCACAACCCGCGTAGGCTGTGAGGATTGTTACAACTATTGGCGCTGGTCAGGCGGCGTTGCTTCTGCCCGCAATGCCTCGGTGACGTCGCTCAGCGCCTGCACCGAGGTTTGTTTTTCACCCAGACGGCGGACGGAAACGGTGCGTTCCTCCACCTCGCGGTTGCCCACAGCAAGGATCACAGGAACCTTGCCGACGGAATGTTCGCGGACCTTGTAGTTGATCTTTTCGTTGCGGATGTCGGCTTCGGCGCGCACGCCGGCCGCTTTCAACGTTTCCACAACCTCGGCCACATAATCATCTGAATCCGAGGTGATGGAGGCGACAACCACCTGACGCGGGGCCAGCCAGAACGGCAGCTTGCCTGCGTGTTCCTCGATCATGATTCCGATGAATCGCTCGAACGATCCCAGTGTCGCACGGTGCAGCATATAAGGGCGGTGTTTCGCGCCATCCTCGCCGATATAGGTCGCGCCCAGCCGTTCGGGCAAATTCGGGTCAACCTGGAATGTGCCGCATTGCCAGACCCGGCCAATGGCGTCGGTGAGATAGAAGTCGAGCTTGGGACCATAGAAGGCACCGTCGCCCGGCTCCAGCGTGAAATCGCGTCCGGTGGCCTTGATCGCTGCCTCAAGCGCGCCTTCTACATGATCCCAGCTTTCGTCGGAACCGACGCGCTGCTCGGGGCGGGTCGCGAACTTGATCTCGAACTTCTCAAAGCCAAGATCGGCATAGACATCCGCAAGAAAATTAATGAAGCGCGCACATTCGGCCTCGATCTGGTCTTCGGTGCAGAAAATATGCGCATCGTCCTGTGTGAAACCGCGTACCCGCATGATGCCATGCAGCGCGCCAGAGGGTTCATATCGGGTGCAAGATCCAAATTCTGCCAGCCGCAGGGGCAGGTCGCGGTAGGATTTCAGGCCCTGATTGAACACCTGCACGTGGCAGGGGCAGTTCATCGGTTTCAGGGCGTTCACCGCCTTTTCCTTGGCGTGTTCTTCCTCCACCTCGACGATGAACATGTGTTCCTGATATTTGTCCCAATGGCCCGATGCTTCCCACAGCTTGCGGTCCACGACCTGTGGAGTGTTGATTTCGCGGTAGCCACCAGCCCGCTGTTTGCGGCGCATGTAGTCTTGCAAAGTGGTGTAGATCGACCATCCGTTGGGATGCCAGAATATCTGGCCGGGGGCTTCTTCCTGCATGTGGAACAGGTCCATCTCGCGGCCCAGCTTGCGGTGGTCGCGTTTGGCCGCTTCCTCCAGCATGTTCAGATGTGCCTTGAGCTTTTCCTTGCCGGTAAAGGCCACGCCGTAGATGCGTTGCAGCATGGCGCGGTTGGAATCGCCGCGCCAATAGGCACCCGCGATGGACATCAGCTTGAAACTATCGCCGGGCACCTGACCGGTATGTTGCAGATGCGGGCCACGGCACAGATCCTGCCAGTCGCCGTGCCAGTACATGCGCAGGGGTTCGTCCCCGGGAATCGCCTCGATCAGTTCGACTTTATAGGGTTCGCCCAGATCCTCGTAATGCTTGATCGCGCGGGGGCGGTCCCAGACTTCTGTACGCACCGGATCGCGTTTGTTGATGATCTCGCGCATTTTCTTTTCGATCACACCAAGGTCTTCGGGGGTGAAGGGTTCCTTGCGGTCAAAATCGTAATACCAGCCGTCTTTGATAACCGGGCCGATGGTTACTTTGGTGTCTGGCCAGAGTTCCTGCACCGCGCGGGCCATGATATGGGCAAGGTCATGGCGGATGAGTTCGTTGGCCTGATCGTCATCGGCCATGGTGTGAATGGCGAGATCGGCGTTGCCATTGATCGGCCATGCCAGATCAAAATGCGCCCCGTTCACGGTGGCGCTGATCGCTTTCTTGCCAAGCGATTTGGAAATGTCGGCTGCGACGTCGCCTGCGCTAATGCCAGCGGGATAATCGCGCGCATTGCCGTCGGGAAGGGTGAGGGTAATCTGGGCCATCTGCGGCTCCTCGTCAGTTTGGCGCCTACGAAACGCCCGGTTGCGGGTTATGGTTTGAAGGGTATTTGACCCTGCAGCATCCGCTTGTCAATCGGGCAGGGCGGCTCACTACATAAGCAGCGCGCAAAGAAGTCGGCAGTATTGCGTTCCGATGACAAGAATTCGTTGACTGCGACGCTACAGGGTATATTTACGACATAAGCCCAAGACCGCGCAGATTCTGTGGTGGCCGACATAGTATTCTGGAGAATGGCATGCAGACCTATAACCGTAGCTTTGAACTTACTCTGAAAGACATCGACCTGATCGAAGAATCTCTGCGTGCGCGGGGCCGGGAATTGTCGAATATGCGTCTGGCGCTCACGGGTGAGAACCCCGCCCATATGGAATCAATCCGCGTGATCGAACAAGACCAGCGCAATGGCGAAGAGTTGTTGGGCCGGTTGCACGACCAGAAGATCTTTTTCCGTCCCAAAACGTCTGCCTATATCAGCGGCTAGGCCCTTCGGGCAGCACCGATTTCCATATCCGGTGGCACAAAGCATACAGGGACGAGCCGGGTCGGTAAGGCGTAGAAGATTGGCGCAAGGACTCACTTTGGACCATTGCGCGCAAGTTGTGGCGCATGCATGATCTGCGAAAGCAGGGGAGCAGCATGGGCACCGCGCAATTTCTTGATACCGGACAGGGCCGCAAGCTGGCGTATCATTTCACGCCGGGTCGGTCGCCGTGCGTTGTGTTTCTGGGCGGGCTCAAATCCGACATGCAGGGCACAAAGGCCGTGTTTCTGGAGGCATGGGCCAAACGCACCGGTCGTGCGTTTCTGCGGTTCGACTATTCTGGACATGGGGAATCGTCGGGCACCTTTACCGACGGATGTATCGGGGATTGGGCGCAGGACACTGCCGAAGCAATCAGGTCCCTGACAGAGGGTCCAATTGTGCCGGTCGGATCGTCCATGGGGGGATGGCAAGCGTTGCTTGTGGCCCGCGCGATGCCGGAAAGGATAGTGGGGCTGGTCACCATTGCCGCCGCACCAGATTTCACTGAAGACGGATACTGGGCCAACTTTTCCGAGGATCAGAAACGGATCCTCAAAGACGCTGGCCAGATCGAACTGCCCTCAGATTACATGGAACCCTACATCATCACCGCAAGGATGATCGAGGATGGCCGTCAGCAACTGGTTCTTCGAACGCCCTTGAATCTGCCGTTTCCGGTCCGGTTTCTGCAAGGCACTGCCGACACGGCGGTCAGCGTCGCAACTGCTGTCCGGTTGCTGGAGCATGCCAGTGGTCCGGACATGCAACTACGGCTTGTAAAAGATGCGGACCACCGGTTTTCTGATGGGCCTTGTTTGGACTTGATCATTAAAGCTTTGGATGAAGTATCTTAGGTAAAATCTTGAATATAATATTAAATATACTGAAGTGATGGAGCGGGGGGGGGTGATGCAGCAACGGATATCTCTGATAACTTTAGGCGCAATGGCCCCCGCAGCGTTGGCGGTTTTCTATGACGCGCTTGGCTGGAAGCGGGTCGACAGCCCCGATGGCATCATTGCCTATGACCTGATCGGACAGGCGCTGGCGATATATCCGCTGGAAAATCTCGCTGAGGATCTCGGTGTCGATCCGGGTACATTGGGTCGGGGGGCGTCAACGTTTTCGTATAATGTGGCAGAAAAGGAAAACGTGGCGGAGGTATTGGACGCGGCAGAGCAGGCTGGTGGCCGCGTTCTGAAACCGGCACATGACGTTTTCTGGGGCGGGCATATCGGGTATTTTGCCGATCCCGAAGGCCATATCTGGGAGGTGGCGCACAATCCGTTTTCATCCCTTGGTCCCGAAGGGCAGTTCCGCTGGAACGGGTACGGGTGATGCGCAAACCCGCTAGCATGTGGAGTCTCGAGAGTTTCGGTCGCACGCGTCTGTCGAAACACTTCTTCATGCGCGACTTTATGTATTCCGAAATCTCCGGGTTTCACGGCATTCCCAACCTGCCGGAAAACCCCGACCTCGCGCTTGAAAATGGCCGTGCGTTTTGTACTGAATTGCTGGACCCGCTTGAAGAAACCTTTGGTCGCGTTGCTGTGCGCTCCGGGTATCGATCGCCTGATCTGAACCGCTATGGCAATGAAAACAAACTGAATTGCGCCCGCAACGACAATCCGCTGGAGTGTCATATCTGGGACCGCAATGCGGGGGCTGAAGCGATCGCGGGAGCATCCATCGTGATCCCGTGGTTCGCAGATCACTACGAGACGGGGCGCGACTGGCGCGACCTGGCGTGGTGGTTGCATGACCATCTGCCCTATTCCGATATCTGGTTCTTTCCCAAACTTGCGGCGTTCAATCTGGTCTGGCGGGCGGTGCCGTTGCGGACAATATCAAGTTATATCGCGCCGCGTGGCACATTGCTGAAGGCCGGGGCAGCGCCGGACGAAAACAAGATGGCGCGACAAGCCAGATATGCCGATTTCCCGCCGATCCGGGGCATCAGTTATCCCTGACGGAGCACGCGATGTTGCGGCCCGCGTGTCGCATGATATAGATGTTTTGGAACAGACGGGCAGGGCACAGATGAAACGCACTCACATCCGAAGGGCGGGCGCAGGTGGCTGCTGAACCTTTGGTGCTTCTGCCCGGCATGATGTGCGATGCCCGACTTTTTGGCCCGCAGATTGCTGAACTGTCAGCCGATATGGCCGTGATGTGTGCGCCGATCACCCAAGGGGAGCGGATCGAGGAGATTGCCTCAAGCTTGCTCGACCAGATGCCGAAAAGGTTTGCGCTTGCCGGACTGTCGATGGGCGGGATTGTCGCGATGGAAATCCTGCGTCGCGCGCCTGACCGTGTCACCCGTATCGCTTTGTTGGATACCAATCCGCTTGCTGAAACCCCCGTGATCGCCGCTCAGCGGGAGCCACAGATCGTGCGCGTCCGCTCTGGCCGTTTGATGGAGGTGATGCGTGACGAGATGAAGCCGAATTATCTCGCGCCGGGTTCACAGCGGGCGGAGGTGCTGGATCTGGTGATGGACATGGCCGAGACATTGGGGCCGGATGTTTTCATCCGCCAGTCGCGCGCATTGCAGCGCCGACGGGATCAACAGGCAGTTTTGCGCAAATGCAAAGTACCGACGCTGGTGCTGTGCGGGGCACATGATGTCTTGTGCCCGGTCAAACGTCACAGCTTTATGGCGGAACTGATCCCCTATGCGCAGCTGGTTGTGCTTGAGAATTCCGGCCACCTGCCGACGCTGGAACAACCGGCCGAGACAACACTGGCGCTGCGAAAATGGATGCGGCAGCCATTGGTATTGCAATAGCTAACTTGCCAGAAGCGCGCTACGCTCTGACCTGGAAATTACAGTAGCCCGTCTTGGATCACGATGCGATCAGCGGTGGTCTGAAACAGCTCTACGCCACTGCGCACCGGGTCGCGGTCGCCCGCATAAAGCGCACCGGCGCGACAGGACTCGCAATAACAAACGCAGTGGTTGCCGCCCTTTGGCGTGGCATTGAGGATCTTGCCCCTGACAATGCCACACGCGCAGGTAAAGGCGGCGTCAACCATCCGATTCAGGCAGCCTGGTTTTTATTCGCTGCCGTCTTTTTGCGCGGCTCTTTCGCGGTTTGATCACCGTTGTTGGCGTCAATGAAATCGAGCACCAAGGGGCGGATGTTATCGCGCCAGCTTTTGCCCGCAAAAATCCCGTAGTGGCCCGCGCCGTCTTCGAGATGGCTTGCTTTTTTGCTGTCAGGCAGACCTGTGAGCAGGGCAAGTGCGGCGATACACTGTCCCGGTGCCGAGATATCGTCCTTTGAGCCTTCGACGGTTTTTACCGCCACAGTGGTGATCTTGCCGATGTCCACCTTCTTGCCGTCCACCACAAATTCGTTCTTGGCGATCTCACCATTTTTGAAAATGCGGTCTACAGTCGACAGATAGAATTCCGCCGTCATGTCCATGACCGAAAGATATTCATCATAGAACTTGTTGTGCTTGTCGTGCTCGTGCGCTTCGCCCTGCGCCACGCGGGTGATCTGATTCTGAAACGCTTTGCTGTGTGTCTCGTTGTTCATCGAAATGAACGAAGCGAGCTGCAACAGGCCGGGATAGACTTTGCGACCCACGCCCGCGTGTTTGAAGCCCACGCGCTGGATCATGGTTTTTTCAAGTTGGCCCATCGTGACGCGGCGGCCAAAGTCGGTCACATCCGTCGCGGCCGCATCGGGGTCAATCGGGCCGCCGATCAGGGTCAGGGAGAGAGGCTGCGCAGCAGGGTCTTCGTCTGCCAGATAGGCAGTTGCGGCCAGCGTCAGCGGCGCCGGCTGGCAAACAGCAATCACATGGGTGTCCGGGCCAAGGTGGCGCATGAAGTCGACGAGATAGAGGGTGTAATCCTCAATATCGAATTTCCCCTCGGAAACGGGAATGTCACGGGCGTTGTGCCAATCGGTAATATAGACGTCACAATCAGGGAGCAGACTGGTTACAGTAGAACGCAAGAGCGTGGCGTAGTGACCCGACATAGGTGCAACAACCAGAACCTTGCGTTTTGGCTGGTTCATACCTTGGGGTTCAAAGTGGATGAGATCGCCAAACGGGCGTTTCAGGGCATGCGTAACATGAACCATGTGGTCCTGACCGTCCTTGCCCACGACCGGAGGAATATTCCAGTCCGGCTTTGTCACCATCCGCCCGAATGTGCGTTCGGTCACTTCGCCCCATGCGGCCATCCAATTTATCGCAGGGTTTGGAAACATCGCCATTGCAGGGTAGGATGCCATCGCAAGCGCCGTAGCGCCGAGATACTGGTTGGTATTCCGAACGGTTTCCATCAAATCATAGCTTGCCATATAGCGCATAGTGAGGAGTCTCCTGTAGGGTCCGGTTTACACCGGGTGTTATGCCGCTCCTCCCCCGAGTGCAGGCGGCAAATGCTGCACCTGCGAAGATAGAAGGTAATAGTTAAGATGACAACTGATAGCACAGATAAACAGCCAGATACTGAAGCTTCGCTGTCCCGTATGACCGAAAACATGAAGAAAGTAGAGGCGTTGACGGAACGCCTAAGCGCTGTAATGACCAATCGGCAGACACATCAGCAGTCACTGGACGGCCCGAATCAAGAATTATTCAACAAGGCGGCGAGTGCTTACGTCACCGAAGCGATGACGAATCCTGCGAAATTGATGGAACATCAAATGGGATTCTGGACCAAAACCGTGACCCATTTCATGGAAGCCCAACAGGCGCTGGCAAAGGGCACGTTGTCTGCCCCCGCGGACAAGTCACCGGCTGACCGTCGCTTCAGCAATCCGCTATGGGAAACGCACCCCTATTTCAATTTTGTAAAACAGCAATATCAAATCAATGCCGAAGCGCTGTTGCAGGCCGTCGACGATGTGAGTGACATGGAGCCGCGCGAAAAACAGCGGCTGGCCTATTTCAGCCAGCAGATTATCGACATGATGAGCCCGACCAATTTTCTGGCCACCAATCCCGATGCGCTGGAACGCGCGGTTGCGACCGAAGGGGAAAGCCTGATCAAGGGGTTGGAAAACCTGATTTCCGATCTGGAGGCGAACAACGGCGAGCTGATCGTCAAACTGGCCGATGAAAGCGCGTTCGAGCTGGGGCGCAACATTGCCACCACGCCGGGAAAGGTGGTGTTCCGCAATAAGATGTTTGAACTGATCCAATACACTCCCAGCACCGAAAAAGTACACGCCACCCCGGTTGTTGTCTTCCCACCGTGGATCAACAAATTCTACATTCTGGACCTCAAGGCGCAGAATTCTCTGGTCAAATGGGTGGTTGATCAGGGCTATACCCTGTTCATGGTGTCTTGGGTCAATCCGGACGGGGCCTACCGCGATGTCGGGCTTGAGGACTATATACAAGACGGATATCTGGCCGCATTCCGCGAGATCAAAGAGATCACGGGCGAGAAACAGGTTAACGCGGTCGGCTATTGCATTGCGGGCACTACCTTGTCGCTCACACTGTCGCTGCTCAAGCAACGTGGTGACACGACGATCAAATCCGCAACCTTCTTTACCGCATTGACGGATTTTTCTGACCAAGGTGAATTCCGTCCGTTCCTGACCGATGATTTCATTGACGGCATCGAGGCGGAAACCGGCGACAAGGGTGTCCTTCCGTCTGTTGTCATGGCGCGTACATTCTCGTTCCTGCGCTCGAACGATCTGGTGTACGGGCCTGCGGTCAAAAGCTATATGATGGGTGAAACTCCGCCCGCATTTGATCTGCTCTATTGGAACGGGGACGGGGCCAACCTGCCGGCCAAGATGGCGATGCAATACCTGCGTGGTCTGTGCCAGCGTAACGAACTGGCGGAGGGCGGTTTTGACCTGCTGGGGCATCATCTGGAATTGGGCGATATTGATGTTCCGTTGTGTGCCATTGCCTGCGAGACCGATCACATCGCGCCGTGGAAGGACAGCTATCGCGGAATCCAATTGATGGGGTCAAAGGACAAGACCTTTATTATGACCCAATCGGGACACATCGCGGGCATCGTCAATCCGCCGAGCAAAAAGAAGTATGGGCATTATACCAACGACAATCTGGAATTGGCCCATACGGACTGGCAGGACAGGGCGAAATTCCATGAAGGATCCTGGTGGCCGCGGTGGGAATCGTGGCTCAAGAAACGCTCCGGTAAACAGGTCGATGCCCGATTCCCCGGCGATAACGGGAAAAAAATATTAGCGGATGCGCCGGGTGAATATGTGGCAAAGAAGGCAAGGCTCTGATTTTGTTCAAGCTTCCCTAGGGTAAGCTTTTTCATGCTGCAGTGCAGAAAGGGGTTGAAATGCTGCGGTGCGGCATCTATATAGTTTTCAGACGCAGCAAGGTGTGGATGACCCACACGAAAAACGGATCAAAGGATTTAAGACATGACAAAGACACCAGACATCACCGCAATGTTCAAAGACGTAATGGGTTCCTTTCCAGTGGACACATCCGCTATGGAAGGCTCTTTCAAGACAGCCGCGACACTGAACGAAAAACTGTCCGGCGTTGCGCTGACAGCTGCCGAGAAATCTGCAGACATCTCGTCCAAGTGGGCAAAAGATACACTGTCCAAATTGTCCGACATGACCAAAGCGAAATCAGAGCCCGCCGATTACGCCAAGGCCTTCACAGATTTCACATCTGCAAATGCTGAAGCCGCAGCCGAGCACATGGCCGCTTTCGCCGAGATCGCCAAGAAAGTTCAGATGGACACAGTTGAACTGATGATGGCCGCTGGCAAAGACATGCAGGAAGAGACAACTGCCGCTGTTGAAAAAGTGACCAAAGACGTTCAGTCCGCTGCGAAAAAAGCGACTGCAAAGTAATCGCCTGAACAGGCATTGAATACGTCACATCCCTTTCCTCCCCGGAAGATGTGATGAAAGAAGGGCAGGCTCATCAGAGCCTGCCCTTTCTTTTTGCAATTGCAGCGCGCAGGGCCTAAGCTGCAATGCAGCACGACATTCGGGGGAGTATAGATTTGGCCGAAGAATTAAAACCGTTGTTGATAAAGCGCTACGCCTCGCGGCGGCTTTATAACACGGAAACCAGCGACTACGTGACGCTTGAAGACATCTCGGGCTTCATCAGAGATGGTCGCGAAGTGCAGATTGTTGACCTCAAGTCCGGGGATGATCTGACGCGCCAATACCTGTTGCAGATCATTGCGGAGCACGAGAGCCGCGGTGAAAGCGTCTTGCCGGTATCGGTGCTGAACGATCTTGTCCGAAGTTACATGTCCGGCAATGTATCGGTGGTGCCGCAGTTCCTGCAGACGTCGTTTGATATGCTGCGCGACGGTCAGGCGCGGGTGATGGAAAACATGAACGTGATGAACCCGATGGCCAAAATGCCCGGGATGGGCGTGATGCAGGCCCAGCAGGAAGCGTTTGTGAAGGCCATGACAGGCGGCTGGGGCAGCGGGTCAAAGCCCGGCGGGGCGACCTCCGATAAAGAAGCCAAGCCGGAACCGAAAGCCGAGAAGGTCGAGGATCTGGACGCGATCAAGCAACAATTGGCGGAACTTCAGGAAAAACTTTCAAAGCTGAAGTGATCTGACGAAAGACGCCGTTGCGCGGCAAGTTACCCTCGGACCAACGACGGCAAAGCCCGGAACATATGGGTTTCGGGCTTTTTGCTGGTGTCAGGCGGCCTCTGCACCTGACACTGTTTGCAAGGCGGTCAGCAATACGTCGGCGATGGCATCGCAATCTGAAAGTGTCAGTTGAACCGGCAGCCTGACATCACAGGCCCGCATCAGCATGGCGCGGGTTTGCGGCAATTCCGGCAGGTCCGGAATAAATTTCCAGTTCCAGTATGCCCGGGCGTTGTCCGTGCTTTGGCCAAAAACCTGTACTTTGCAGCCTTGTTTTTCTGCCTCTTTCGCAAAGGCGCGGATCTGGTCGTTGCTGAGACCGACAAGATTGAATTGAATGGAGTCCGGCGCGCGGACCTCGCCTTCCAGAGCGGCGGGGACGTCGATCTGCGGTGCCGCAGAGAGCCTGTTGGCAAGGTAATCATGATTGCGCAGCCCGTCGCGGATACGGCGGGGCAATTCAGGAAGCTGCGGGCGTATGAGAGCGGCGGACATGTTGCCCATGCGCAGATTGTAAAGCGGCAGCGTGTTCTGATGGCGCGCAAAGGCGTCTTGCAGAACCGGATGTTTCTTCCAGTTATGTTCGTAGGCGCCGGACATGATGATGGCACGGGCGACCAGATCGGCGTCGTCTGTTATCAGAATACCGCCTTCGCCCCCATTGATCATCTTGTAGGACTGGAAGGAGAAACAGCCCACGCGCCCGATTGTACCGATTTTGCGGCCCTGCCAGAGCGTGCCAAGCGAATGTGCGGCATCCTCAATCACCGGCGTATTGGCTGCGTCACAAAGCGCCATGATCGCGTCCATGTCTGACGTATGGCCGCGCATATGGCTGACAATAACGGCGTCCACGTCTGGCAGTTTTTGGGCAAAATCAGGGATGTCGATCCGGTAGTTGTCTGCGACCTCGCACAAGACAGGGTGCATACCGGCGTGGATTACAGAGGACGGCACCGCGGCAAAAGTGAAGCCCGGAATCATGACGCGCGCGTCTTTCGGAAGGTCCAGCGCCATCAGCGACAGGAAAAGCGCCGCAGAGCACGACGAGACTGCCAGCGCATATTTGCAGCCCATCATTGCCGCAAATTCAGCTTCGAGCAGGGCGACGGGCGCATCGGAGGAGGCTGTGTAGCGGAACAGATCGCCACTGCTCAGAAGCCGATCAATCTCGGCGCGGGCGGCTTGCGGGATAGGTTCGGACTTATGAATATCTGGCAGGGACATTTTTTCACAATCTGACTGTTTGTTTGCTCAAATATAAGGCAGTTGCGCCCGTCAACCAAGGGGTTCCCATCCGCCTGACGTGAAGTTTTTGTAATAGCGGGTTAGAAGCCCAACCGGTCCCGCAGGGAATACCAGCTCATCGCCATGACCAGCAGCGGGTTGCGGAAGGGCACACCGCCGGGGAAGGCAGGCACCGGAATGGCGGCCATCGTGTCAAAACCGTCGGTTTCGCCCTCGATTGCTTTGGCCATCAGCATGCCCGCATGGGTTGCCGTGCCAAGCCCGTGTCCGGAATAGCCCGACGCGGAGAGGATGTTTTTGCCCACGCGCGCCATATACGGCAGACGTTTCAGGGTGATCGCCAGTGTACCGCCCCATGCGTAGTCGATTTTCACGTCTTTGAGGTGCGGAAAGATGGCTGACATCGGCTTGCGGACTTTTGCCGCGATGTCTGCAGGAAACTTGTATCCGTAACTCTCACCGCCGCCGAATAACAGCCTGCCATCATGGGACAGCCGGAAATAGTTCACCACAAAGCGGCTGTCGGCAACCGCAACGTCGCGGGGCAGGACGTTCATGATGCCGTCGCCAAGGGGTTCGGTCGCGGCGATGAAATTGTTGATCGGCATCACGCGCGACGCGACCTTGCGGTTCAATCCGCCCAGATAGCCGTTGCACGCGAGGATGACGTGATCGGCCTCAACGCGGCCGGCGTCGGTTTGCACAACAGGTTTGTCGCGATCATCAATAAAATGGGCCGGCGAGGTTTCGAAAATCCGCACACCTGCAGCAGCGGCGGCGCGGGCCAGTCCCAGCGCGAAATTCAGCGGATGCAGATGTGCCGCCCCCATATCCAGCACACCGCCGAGATAGTCGGGCGAGGGGCAGACAGATTGCAACGCGTCATGATCCAGTGTTTCGATCTGGTCATAGCCATAGCGGGTTTGCAGGTGGTTGGCATAGGCGTGCAGATGGTCAAGATCGCTTTTGTCGGAGGCAGTCCAGGCCACACCCGGTTTCAGATGACAATCTATTTTGTGTTGTTTAATCAGGTATTTGACCAACGCCTTGGCCTCTTGTCCCATGTCCCAAAGGTGGCGGGCATGATCTGCGCCCAGCATCTTTTCGAGCGCGTCCTGCTCAACCCGCTGGCCGCTGCCCAATTGCCCGCCATTGCGCCCGCTTGCGCCAAAACCGACCCGTTGGGCGTCAATCAACACCACATCCCGGCCCGCTTGCGCGAGATGGAGCGCTGCTGAAAGGCCGGTGTACCCGCCGCCAACCACACAGACGTCGGCCTTGTGGGTGCCTTTCAGGGTCGCAAAGCGTTCGATTGGTGTGGCCGTCGCAGCGTACCAGCTGTCAGGATATTGGCCACGTCTGTCGTTGGCGTAGAGCAGGTTCATCTCAGACGTTCATCAGCAGATGTTCGCGTTCCCAAGGCGAGATGACTTGCAGGAATTCATCGTATTCCGCCCGCTTTACAATGCTATAGACGCGGGCGAATTCTGACCCCAGCACCTCGTGCAGGGCGGTTGCGCCCTCGAACAGGTCCAGCGCCTGACCCAACACGCGGGGAATATCACCTTCTCCGTCATACGCGTCGCCCTTGAATTCGGGGGCGGGTTTGCGCCGTCCGGTCAGGCCCAGATAGCCACAGGCAAGCGAGGCGGCGATGGCGAGGTAGGGGTTGCAATCCATGCCAGCCAGCCGGTTCTCGACACGCCGCGCTTCCGGGCCCGAGATCGGGACGCGAATGCCTGTGGTGCGGTTGTCGCGGCCCCATTCAAGGTTGATGGGGGCGGCGTGGTCTTTGACGTAGCGCCGGTAACTGTTGACGTAGGGCGCGATGACCGCGAGGGCGGCGGGCATGTGGTTTTGCAGACCGGCGATAAAGTGCATGAAGGCATCGGTTTCGCCACCTTGCGGACGGGAGAAGATATTTTTACCTGTCTTGATGTCCAGAACGGAATGGTGGATGTGCATCGCGCTGCCCGGTTCATCGGCGATGGGTTTGGCCATGAAAGTCGCATAGGCGTTGTGGCGCAGCGCGGCCTCGCGGATCAGGCGCTTAAAGTAGAATACTTCGTCAGCCAATCGAACGGGATCGCCGTGGATCAGGTTGATTTCCAACTGGCCTGCACCGCCTTCTTGCGTAATGCCGTCAATCTCGAAGCCCTGCGCCTCGGCAAAATCATAGATGTCGTCGATCACCGGGCCAAATTCATCAACTGCCGTCATGGAATAGGCCTGCCGCGCGGCGGCGGGGCGGCCGGAGCGGCCGATCATCGGTTTGATCTCTTGTCCGGGATCAATGTTGGGGGCGACAATAAAGAATTCCATTTCGGGGGCCACAACCGGCTCCCAACCCTTGTCGCGGTAAAGCTGCACGACACGTTTCAGAACGTTGCGGGGGCTGAAGGCGACGGGCGTGTTATCGCCATGATACGCGTCATGGATGACTTGAAGGGTCCAGTCGCCCGTCCAGGGCGCGGCGGTGGCAGTGGACATGTCGGGTTTCAGGATCATGTCCCTTTCAGTGAACCCGTCCTCGCCCGCTGCTTCACCCCAATTGCCCGTAATTGTCTGGTAAAAGATACTGTCGGGCAGATGGAAGTAGGCCTGCCGTGCGAATTTGGTCGCGGGCACAGCCTTGCCTCGTGCAATGCCGGGCAGGTCCGGGATGATGCATTCCACCTCGTCCAGACGCTTGCCATCAAGATAGGCGCGCGCCGCATCGGGCAGGTTGTCGGTCCAGTCGGCCATAAGGCTCTCTCTTTCTAAGGGTGTGTCAGGTCCGCTCTTTCTTAAAGAAGTCTGTCATGCGCTTGCCAAAGTCGAGGCGATTGTTGGGTTTTCCCATTTCTGCACGGGCAGCCTTCAACAGCTTGGGGTCAACCACGCCCTTTCCCCGATACTTGATCAGGCCGTCGATGAATTCGTCAGCGTATTCGGGGTGGGGCTGGATGGTCAGCATCATGTCGTCATAAAGCAGTGCGGCATTCTCGCAAAAGTCGGACGACCCGATCAGTGTTGCCGTTTCGGGGCGTTCGACCACCTGATCCTGATGCCACGCGTTGATGGCGACGGATTCCCCGTCGATCTGGTATTCGGTGCGGCCCACAGACCATCCACCGTCAAATTTGGCCACTTTGCCACCCATCGCCTGTGCGATGATCTGGTGGCCGAAACAGACCCCGATCATCGGCACGCGCGCGCTGTAACAGGCGCGGATGAATGCCTCCAGCGGGGGAATCCACGGATGGGGTTCGTAGGCGCCGTGTTTGGAGCCGGTGATGAGCCATCCGTCAGCCGCGTCCGGGGCGAGGGGCATTTCGCCGTCTACCACCGAATAGGTGACATAGGTAAAGTCTTCTTTCCCCAACAGACGCTGGAAGTAGGCGTCATAGCGTTCGCCTGCCGCGATCTCTTCGGGGGGGTGGCCGGTCAGGAGGATGCCGATTTTCATGGGATCACCCGTTACACTGTATCAAGGTAAATCTCGACCTGCTCTGTCGGGTCCAGTTCCTGCATATAGTGCAGTTCCTGTCGTTTCGTCAGAACCAGATTGCGGATCATTTCAGGGGCAAAAATGCGCGCGACATGTGGATCGGTCTCAAACAGATCGATCGCGGCTTTCCAGTCGCCCGGTATTTGCGGCAGGTCTGCCTCATAGGCATTGCCGGTAATCGGGGCAGGCGGTTGTGCCGCATCCTCAATACCGTTGATTGCGGCGCCAAGGACAGCGGCCAGCATCAGATAGGGGTTCACGTCACCACCCGACACGCGGTGTTCAACGCGGCGTGCCTTGTGGCTGCCTGACGGTACGCGGATGGAGGCTGTGCGGTTTTCATAGGCCCAAGACACCCCCGTAGGCGCGTGGGCACCCGGCACCATGCGGTCGTAACTGTTGGCGTGCGGTGCAAACAACAAGGTGGACCCGGCCATCGCGTTCATACACCCCGCGATCGCGTGGCGCATGACGTCCGTGCCGTCGTGACCTCCGTCATCAAAGATGTTGTTACCTTCCTCGTCCAGCACAGAGAAATGCGTGTGCAGGCCGGAACCCGGATAATCCACATAAGGCTTTGCCATAAAGGACGCGGCAAAGCCGTGACGCCGTGCCAGACCCTTGACCAGCATTTTGAACAGCCATGCATCATCAGCCGCGCGCAGGGCATCGGGACCATGCATGAGGTTGATTTCGAACTGGCCAAGACCAGCTTCGGAAATGGCGGTATCGGCGGGAATGTCCATTTCTTCGCAGGCGTCATAGAGGTCGGTAAAGAAGGTGTCGAACTGGTCCAGTGCACGGATCGAAAGAGTCTCCGCCGCTTTACGCCGTTTGCCCGAACGCGGGGAGAGCGGGATTTGCAGTTTACGCCCGGAATCGTCGATCAGAAAGAATTCAAGCTCGACTGCGCAGACCGGGGTTAACCCGCGCGCTTTGAAGCGGTCGACCACCGCACGCAGGGCATGACGCGGATCGCCCATATAGGGGCGGCCATCGTCATGAAACATCCAGATCGGCAAAAGGGCCGAAGGCGCATCAAGCCATGGCATCGGCATGAAGCCGCGTTCTGTCGGTTTCAGCACGCCGTCCGCATCGCCGGTTTCAAACACCAGCGGGCTGTCCTCGATATCTTCCCCCCAGATGTCGAGGCTCAGTACGGAAAAAGGGAACCGCGTACCTTCCTCGGCCACTTTGTCAGCATAGCGGGTCGGCACCCGTTTGCCGCGCGCCTGACCGTTAAGGTCAGCTGCAGCAACACGGATTGTTCGGACTTGGGGGTTCTTGCGAAGCCAGTTGTTCATTGCACACCTAGTTTTGCGGTGGGCATGTCAGGCACGGTTTGGCAGGAGCCAAAGAGCATCCGCCGCCCACGCGCCGGATAATTTGATCAAAATTTGGATACTACCTGATCATGTTGGGCCGCAAGCGAATTTTGCGCCGCGCCTCCTGGGGCAGGTGGCGGTTCAGGCGTTTGTTCATCCATCCGAAGAAACCGATGACAATCAGCGTCAGCACGATAAAATAGCCCGCGAGGATCGGGTAGGGGATGAACGGATTGAACGTCTTGTCGGCAAAATAGCTGGCATAATAAAGCGCATCACCGCGTTGCTGTTGCGCAGGAAAGCCGCTGAAGAACACCAGCGTGGTCGCATGAAACAGAAAGATCGCCTCGTTCGTGTAGGCAGGCCAGGCAAGGCGCAGCATGGTGGGCCAGATCACCCGTTTGAAGCGCGCCCAGCCGGTCAGGCCATAGGCGTCCGCTGCCTCGACGTCGCCCTTGGGGACCGATTGCAGCGCGCCATAGAAAATCTCGCCCGTGTAGGCGGCAGTGTTGAGGAACAGAACAACCAGTGCGCCCAGCCACGCCGCGGAAAAGGCGTCGAACATCGGATGGACCTGTTTCAGGCTTAGAAACAGGAAGTAGCCAAAGAAGAACTGGATAAACAGCGGCGAGCCGCGGAACAGAAAGATGAACCATTCGGCGGGTTTGCGGATCAGCGGGTTGGGGCTTGCCTTGCCAACGCCCACGGCGGTAGCCAGAAAGAAACCGCTCATCAGGGCGAAAATGCCAAAATAGACATTCCAGATCATGCCGGACCCGATCAGCGTGAATTGTTCACACAGGGTAAAGCCGTCGCGTGGCAGCAGGCGTTCTCCAGAGCCAAGCGAGCGGAATGCGTAACTCTGGATGGTTTCAATGCAAGACATCTAGGCTGCCTTTCTTTGCGCTTCGCCGCCTGTGGTGGCCTGACCGCGGGTCAGGCGCTTCATCAGACGGCCCAGCACAATCTCGGACACGCGGGTGAAGGCGAGATAGAAAACCAGCAACGCAAGGAAGTAGTAGACGCGCCAGTCGCCGTGCGGATAGTCGGTGAAGCGCGGCGTTTTGGCGCTGCCCAGATCGCGGGCCCAGTAGACAATATCTTCGACCCCCAACAGAAAGAGCAGAGGCGTCGCTTTGATCAGAACCATCCACAGATTGCTCAGGCCCGGCAGGGCATAGACCCACATTTGAGGCACCATGATGCGCCAGAAGGTCTGCCGGTGAGACATGCCATATGCTTCGCCGGTTTCCAACTGACCACGCGGAACGGCCTGCATCGCACCATAGAGAACATTGGCGGCAAAAGCGCCGAACACGATAGCAAAGGTCACGACCGCAAGAGAAAAACCATAGACCTCGTGGATCCATTGCGGTGAATTCCCCAGTGGCATTTTCGCTGCCTGACAGACAATGAAATCGCTGCCCTGTCTGAGAGGTTCGTCCCATTCCGGGCATTTCACCTTGTGGCGCAGATATTCGATGCCCTGATCCAGTGCGATGACAAAGAACAGGAAAAACGCGATATCCGGGACGCCGCGCACAACGGCGATATAGGCCTTGCCCAGCCATCGCAGTGGCGCAATGTGCGCCCGCGCAGCCATCGCCCCGCCAAAGCCAAAGGCCAGCGCGGTGGGGGCCGTAACCGCGAGCAACATCAGGACGGTGCCGAAGGCAGAATAGAACGCGAGGTGTTTTCCGGTGCTCAGATAACAGGAGAGCCAAGTGAGCCCTTCGAGGCTGGGAGGATCAACACAGTATTCAAACATAGCGCACCGAGGCGGTGCGACATGTCAAAAAGCTGCGGTATGTGGGGAAATTTTTCATTGCCAAAAGGGGCGGACCCGTTGGCCCGCCCCGATCAATTCTTATTCGTAGACTGCCGCTTCTTCGCCGAACCATTTTTTGATCGCGGTGTTCAACGTACCGTCTTCTTTCATTGACGTGATTGCCGCATCAAACTTGTCACGCAATTCGGTGTCGCTTTCGCGCAGGCCAAGGCCAACACCGCCGCCGAGGGGCACTTCTTCGCCCGCGAACATCAATTCGCCACCGGATGCCTCAACAGTTGGGGCCAGCGCATCACGGTCGGCAAAAACCGCGTCTGCTTCGCCGGACATGACAGCGGCGACGGTTTCGTCATAGGTAGCGAATTCCAGCAGTGTTGCGCCGGATTCGGCAATGTAGCCTGATTGCAACGTGCTGGTCTGTGCCGCGATCACGCCACCCTCAAGGTCTGCATCCGCCGATTTCGACACATAGGCCGACGTGGCCGGGGGAATGTAGTTTTGCGTGAAATCAATGACTTCGTCGCGTTCGTCAGTGATCGACATGCCCGCGATGATGGTGTCATAGTTGCCCGACGTCAGGTTGGGGATAATGCTGTCCCAATCATTCGTGACCCATTCACAGGTCAGTTCGGCGCGCTTGCACAACTCGTCACCGACCTCGCGCTCGAACCCGTCCACTTCGCCCGCATCGTTGAGGAAGTTATAGGGGGGGTAGGCGCCTTCGGTGCCCATGCGGATGGTCTTGGTGTGGCTGTCTGCCAGTGCCATACCGGCAGTCATGGCCAGTGCGGCGGTCGCAAGAAGGATCTTTTTCATGTGGTCGTCTCCCGTTTATTAAGTTTCTTGGCTTCCAGGTTTACGTAGCGTGGGTCGCGGAAAGGAACCCGCGCAAGCGTTCAGATTTGGGCGCGCCGAACAATATCTCCGGCTGTCCTTGTTCTTCGATCAGGCCCTGATGCAGGAACACCACGTGATCCGATACATCTGCGGCCAGTTTCATATCATGTGTAACGATCATCATGGTGCGCCCTTCGGCTGCCAAATCTTTGATAACCTTGACGACTTCCTGCTCGAGTTCAGGGTCCAGGGCCGAGGTCGGTTCGTCAAATAGCAACGCCTGAGGTTCCATACACAGCGCCCGCGCAATGGCTGCACGCTGTTGTTGGCCACCGGACAATTGTGCCGGATAAACATCGCATTTGTCGCCAATGCCGACCTTGTCCAGATACCCGCGGGCAGATTTTTCGACCTCTTCACGATCGCGGCCCAGCACGGTCAGCGGGGCCTCCATCACGTTTTGCAGGATCGACATATGCGCCCAAAGATTGAACTGCTGGAATACCATGGACAGGTTGGTGCGCACGCGCAGTACCTGTTTGGCATCAGCGGGGCGGCGGCTGTGACCGGTTCCGCGCCACTTGATCGGTTCCCCGTTAAAGATCAATTCACCTTGCTGGCTGTCCTCAAGCAGGTTGCAACAGCGCAGCAGTGTTGATTTGCCTGACCCTGAAGAGCCAATGAGCGAGATGACATGGCCACGCGGGGCCGTCACATCCACACCTTTGAGTACTTCCAAAGCGCCATAAGCTTTGTGCAGGTCTTTGATCTGGATAACAGGGACGTCTTTTGTCACGTGGCCTAGCCGCTTTCGTCGTTTCAATGAGACATAAAGGGATAAATCCGAACTGATTGCAAATGCAGACTGCGCGGTAGCGCACAGCTTTTAGGCTAACCTAACGGAAGTGCCTAATTTTGCGCCGCGACCCTCTGGCGTGCCATTGCGCTGTCCGTGTCTGTTACGCCCAGCAGATTTGCAACCAACCGCAGCAACGCGTCTTCTTCCTTGGCGCGGGTGCCGTCGGCGAGCACAACTTTCCAAAGTGCCTCGATTACCTTCAGGCGGTCGTCATAAGCAACAGCGTCTTTGATGGCGCGGGTAAAGCGGACCGTATCAGGGGCCTCGCTTTCAAGGACTTCGGCGTCGGCGCGCAGGGTTTGCGCGGCGGCCTCGTCCAGATCGTAGCGCTGCATGGTGATCTGGTCGATCAACGTGCGCTCTTGGGGGGCATAATTGTTGTCGGACCGCGCAATGCGCACCAAAAGGGTGGTCAGCGCAAGGCGGGCGTCGGTGTCATCCAGCGGGGCGGGGTCAGGCTGTGTCAGCCGTTTAAGAAAATCTGCAAACATAGACGGCATATAGGGCGGCGCGGCCAGCGCGCCAAGTCAAAGATTCTTCAACGCGTTTTTGCGCGCATCCTGCATGTCCTGATCCGTAAGACCAAGGGCGAGTTCAATGGACTGTAACTGGATTTCCTCTTTCTCATGGCGGTGCCCGTCGGCGAGCGCGACCGACCACATGGCATCCCCCATTGCCTTGCGGTCGGCGTAATCGATTTCCTGCCGTAGGATCTCGGCGAATTCGGGCGTGCCGGGCGCGTCAAGCTCCAGCTTTTCGCAGGTCGCACGCAGCTTTGCCGCGTCGATGGGATTAAGGCCAAAGGTACGCGCGAGAATCCGGTCGATCTGGCCGATTTCAGTCGCCCGATATTTTTCATCGGCAAAAGCAACCCTGACCAGCAGCGCACCAAGAGCAAGCTGGGGATTTGGTTGTGGCAAAGGCACGGGTTCAGGCGCACGGCGCGGAAAGAGGCGTTGAAACATAAGAACGTGTTAACTCAATTCTGGTGGTTTTCCAAAGCGTAAAGTGTCGATAGCAAGCCCCTGGGGGTCGGTATTTGTAATCACGAAGCCGGCAATATCGTCATGGCCCTGTTCACGTAAGAATCCAACAGCAAATTCGCCGGTTGGTTCCACCGAAACGAGACCTATGACAGATCCGTCGCGGCGCAGAAAAGTGACAACTGCCGCGCCGGCTTCACCGCCGCGCAGATCAAAAGAGAGGGCGGATTGGTCTTGATCAAACAGTACTGCAATCGCACCTTCGCCCTGCGCCTCGCGTTTGGGAAATCCGGCGGCACCCCAACCGTTGATCAGGGCATTGCCGGAAAAGTTTACCACTGACAGGTTTTGCCCGTCCGCACCCGGCATCAGGGTCAGCGGGCGGTATGCAGGGCCGGTGATCTGGTCGAAACTTCCCGCACTGCCCACCTGCTGACCGTCGAAATGTTCGCCAAAGCTGGCCCCGTTCAGCGGCAACACATCGTTGACCTCAATCCCGGGGCCCCACCCACTGGCCAAATCGTCAAAATCTATGATTTGCGGCAGGATCAGGCTTTGGGGATCAACCAGACAAACCGGCGCACCACAGGCCAGCGCCGAGGTGGGCAATATGACAAGAACAAGGGCGCGCAGGACCAGCATTGGATGATCCTAGCACAAAAAGCGATTCTGGTGATTAGCCGTCGTACCCTTCGACGATCACCAGATTGCCGTCAGAAACGGGCACGCGAATGTCCTTGGCTTTCTGGTAATCCACGCTGTCGTAACAGGCCAGGGCATCCGCATAGCTGGCGAATTCAACCACAACAGTCCGGCTGTTCCATGACCCTTCGCGACATTCCTGCGTGCCACCGCGCACCAGAAACTTCGCGCCGAAGTCTTTGAAAGGTTTGGCATTTGCCGCGCGATACGTGTCATAGACGGCGGCGTCATGCACCTTCATGTGACCAATCCAGTAACCTTTGGGCATGGGCTTTCCTTTCAGAGCTTTGCGTAGCGGGTGGAAAGGCGTTTTGCTTCCTCGTCCAGCCCGTAGGGAGGATTTATCATGAAAATGCCTGAACCGACCATCCCGTGACCGGGCCGCGCAGGGGGAAAGCGGACTTCGTGACGCAGTGCGTCAGGATGGGAGCCGGTAAGCGCGCGGATCATCGGCGCGTGGGCGTCGTTGGTCAGAATAGGATACCAGAGCGCGATAATGCCAACATTCCACGCGCGCTTCCATTGGCTGATGTGGCGGGGGATGTCGTCATAATCGGTCTTGATTTCATAGCTGGGATCCACCAGCACAATGCCACGGCGTGGCATGGGCGGGATCAGCGCGTGGGCCAGTTCAAACCCGTCGCGCAGGTGGCATTTGACGGGGTAGGGCGACATCGCCAGATCAAGTGCCGCAAATTCCTGCGGGTGCAATTCCGCCAGATGAATTGTGTCTGTCGGACGCAACAAAGACGCGGCAATATGCGGGGAGCCGGGGTAGGCATCCACGCCATGCTGCGTCCGGATTTGTGCCAAAACCTCTGCATAGGGGTGATCGGGTGCAAACCATGCTGCGGCCTTGGCAATGCCCTGACGCGCCTCTCCGGTCTTGAGGGCAGCAACATCATTCAGATCATACAGCGCGCGCCCTGAATGCGTCTCGATGTAAGTGACCGGTTTGTCCTTGCGGGTCAGATAGGCAAGGGTCCATGACAGCAGCGCGTGCTTGTGAACGTCAGCAAGGTTTCCCGCGTGATAGATGTGTTGATATGACAGCATGACCTGCGGTGTAACGGATTATGCAGAACTTGTAAGGCCCTACGCGCACTAAGAGTCCTGATCTGGGGCCTTCTCCGCTTCGTCTTCGAGCTTTTCAAAAAACCGGCCCTTCACCATCCACGAGATGCCGAACGCCCAAAGGGCAAAGGCTTCGCACCAGAATGTCGCGTTGAGCGCGTTCCAGCGATTACCCTCGACATGAGAGCCAAAGACAGCGTGGGCAATCAGGGCAAGTATGGCCACGACCATGACGCCGCCGCAGAAGTAATAGAGCCGGTTGCGCATCAGCTTTTCGGGCTTCAGCGAACCATCCGGGTTGCGTTGGTGATCGTCCACGGTTGTAAAAACAAAAAAAGCAAACCACGCCAAGAAGGCAAACAGGAAAAGCGCGCAAAAGTAGTGGATCCATTGAGACAGGGGTATCAACTCAAAATAACCGATCAAATCCGGTCGCAAGATGATCCCCAGCGTGCCCTCGCTTCCGTCTACAGGACCGAAATTTGCGAATGCGCGAGAGGTGAAACTGCTCCGTGCGCAGCCGTGATGCGAGGTTGGGAAAATAGCCACGCCAAGGGCCGCAAACCCTGCGAAGGTTGCCAGTTTTCCTTCGACTTTGTGGGTGTCCTCACCCTTGTAGACGAAAAGATAGGTGGCAATAAACACCAGCGCGCCGATGAACAGGCCGCCCCAGAACTGAGCGTAGTAAAAGTGGCTGATCGAATCGCGAAAGCAGGTTTGCAAATGTGGCATGCTATCGGGAACGAGGTAGCCGATCAGCGACGCAAGCAGCAGGACACCCGGCAGACAAAGCGCAACGAGTCCGACGATCATCGCCAGTTCGCGCTGATCGATTGTTGCGTATTTGGGGTCTGGATCCGGCGCATAGCGATCCGGGCCGGTCTGAAACATCTTCATGGCGGCACACTTTTCCGAACTTGATAATCTATTCAGAAATGTTAACGCGATACCGGTTTTCGCGCAACGCGGGTATTCCTTATTTAGGCTCGGACCCTTATACCAGTCGCGACATTTCTTTGGCTGCGCGCACGAAATCCTTGAAAAGGGGGTGCGGATCAAACGGTTTTGATTTTAGCTCGGGGTGGAACTGAACGCCGATAAACCACG
>JBARUV010000171.1:0-12799 GCA_049645905.1 Sulfitobacter sp. | reverse complement strand
GGATTCAATGTGCCGCGCCATTCGGCCTGTTGTCCGTTGTGGCCGCTTTTTGCGGTGCTGGGCCAGCCCGGCCTGGTGTTGTCCGAGCGTGTGACCCAACTGGGCCGGGGGCAGGCACCCTTTGTCTGTTATGCGGTTTGCGAGGCGCAGGGGACACAGACCTATAATACGCCGCCGCTGACGCAGGCCGTGATGTTGCTGGTGCCTGCTGCCGAGGGAAGCGGTGCGGCGCGGGAGGTCGGCTCCACCTGCCGGATTTGCCCGCATGAGGATTGCAGCGCCCGGCGCGAGCCCTCGATCCTCAGTCGCGGATAAAACATGCCAAAGTGCTTTTGACAGTCGTGGTGGTTTCGGTGCATCCTGTGGAACAGCGCGGTAAAATACGGCCCTGAACGGCGCGCACCTTGGGAGGGGTAATGGGCACTACTGCAGGCAAACATGTTATACTTGTCGAAGATGAGGTGAACATCGCGGAAGCGATCCGTTTCTTGCTGAGTCAGGATGGCTGGCGGGTAGAAACGCTTGCCAATGGCAGCACGGCGGTTGAAATTATTCGCAAGGCGGCACCACAACTGGTTATTCTGGATGTGATGTTGCCGGGGAAAAGCGGTTTTGAGATTTTGCACGACCTGCGCAATGACCCTGCTTTCGAAGGGTTGCCTGTGCTCATGCTGACCGCCCGTGGGCAGGCGCGCGACCGTGAAATGGCGAAAATGGCGGGGGTGAGCAAGTTTATGACCAAACCGTTTTCGAATGCCGAAATGCTGGATGCCGTGCGTGCCTTGTCGGTGACCTGAGCAGGGGAAGGAGAATGGCGCAAACCCCGATCTTTCTCGAGCGGCGCTCGTATCGCAAGCGGCGCATGATGGATGCCGTGCGCCTGTTGCCGTTCCTAGCGCTGGCGCTTTGGATGGTGCCGCTGATGTGGCGCGGGCCGGACGCCGTAGCGGGCGACGTGATGCCGATGAGCGTCGCCTTGCGATATGTTTTTGGCATCTGGGCATCGATGGTTCTGGCGTGTTGGGTTCTGTGGCGTATCACGCGCCGGTCGGTTCCGGATGACGCGGCCGCCGGGCAGCAGCGCTGATGGTTTCGCTTAATCAACTTGTTTTTGTGTGCCTGCTGTATGTGGCCGGGTTGTTTACCGTCGCCTTCCTCGCCGAACGCGCGGCCTTGCGCGGGCAGGCGGGCTGGCTGCTACGCTCGCCTTTGGTCTACACGCTGTCGCTGTCGATTTATTGTACGGCCTGGACGTTTTACGGCGCGGTCGGGTATGCGGCGCGTTCCGGTCTTGAGTATGTGACGATCTATCTTGGTCCCAGCCTTGTGATGATCGGCTGGTGGTGGATTCTGCGGCGGTTGGTGCGTGTGGGACGCAGCCAGCGCGTGACCTCGGTCGCGGATCTGATTTCCTCGCGGTACGGCAAATCCAATACGCTGGCTATTACCGTCACACTTATGGCGGTCATTGGTGTCACCCCGTATATTGCGCTCCAGTTGCAATCTGTTGTCCTGTCGCTGTCGATTTTTGCAACACCGGATCCGGGGCCCGGCGCAATCACCGGGGCGGGCAACAACAACCCGCAAGCCGCGTTCTGGGT
Source organism: Sulfitobacter sp. (assembly GCA_049645905.1). GTDB lineage: Bacteria > Pseudomonadota > Alphaproteobacteria > Rhodobacterales > Rhodobacteraceae > Sulfitobacter. Next base: position 11,198 of record JBARUV010000171.1, on the reverse strand, counting down.
CGCGGTGGGGTTGGCGGTTTTTACAGTGCTTTTCGGCACCCGTAACCTCAGCGTCAATGAGCGCCATCCCGGAGTTGTGATCGCTGTCGCGGTCGAAGCGGTGGTCAAGCTGGTTGCCCTTTTGGCTGTGGGCAGCTTTGTGGTCTGGGGGCTGGGCGGGGGTGTGACGGAAACACTGTCACGCATCGATGCGTCACCAATTGGTGCATGGGAAGTACAGGGTGGACGTTGGGTTGCCCTGACCATGTTGGCAGCTGCCGCGTTTTTGTGTTTGCCGCGGATGTTTCAGGTCATGGTCGTCGAAAATGATGATGAACGGCATCTGCAAATAGCGTCGTGGGCATTTCCGCTATACCTGATGTTGATGAGCCTGTTTGTGATGCCGATCGCAGTCGTCGGGCTGAACCTGTTGCCGCAGGGGTCAAACCCCGATTTGTTTGTGCTGAGCCTGCCGCTCAGTCAGGGCCAGAACGGGCTGGCGATGCTGGCGTTTCTGGGCGGATTTTCATCGGCGACGTCTATGGTGATCGTGGCGACGCTCGCGTTATCGACGATGGTCTCGAACCACATTGTGATGCCTGTCTGGTTGGCTGCGCGGCGCGAGGGGGCGACACAATCAGGCGATGTGCGCAACGTGGTAATCCTGTCGCGGCGGCTGTCGATCCTGCTGATCATCAGTTTGGGATACCTTTATTATCGCAGTTCGGGCGGTGGCGCGCTGGCGGCAATCGGCACGATTTCCTTTGGCGGTGTGGCGCAGTTTCTACCCGCGATGCTGGGGGGAATGTTCTGGCGCGGGGCAACACGCCCGGGCGCGCTTTGCGGGTTGATGATCGGGTTCGCGCTGTGGATTTTCACCATGCTGCTACCCAGTTTCGGCGTCGGGACGGTGTTGCCACAAGCGGTGTTTGAAAATGGCCTGTTCGGGTTTGGCTGGCTGCGGCCCCAGGCGCTCTTTGGGGTCACAGGGCTGGATCCGACCGTACATGCGGTGGTCTGGAGCCTATCGCTGAATACGGCGCTGTTTGTCGTGGTGTCGCTCTTTACGTTTCCCTCTCCGATAGAGCGCTTGCAGGGCGCACAATTTGTTAACGTCCTGAATCATGCGAGCCCCGCACGGGGGTGGACCGCTTCCGTTGCGGGCAGCGAGGATCTGATGATCATGGCGCAGCGTATTCTGGGGGCGGATGAGGCGCGCAGCTTTTTCCAGCGCGAGGCGCGCAATCAGGGTCTGTCCGGCCCGTTCCCGGAACCGACACCGCGTTTTGTGCAGGCGGTTGAACGGGAACTTGCCGGTTCTGTCGGGGCGGCAACCGCGCATGCGATGGTTGCCCAGATCGTCGGTGGCACGTCTGTTTCTGTACAGGATCTGCTGGCGGTTGCAGACGAGTCCGCGCAGATGCTGGAATATTCCAGTCAGCTTGAAGCCAAATCCCGCGAGCTATCCGAAACGGCGGCCCAGTTGCGCAGCGCCAATGAAAAACTCACCCAGCTTTCCAAACAAAAGGACGGTTTCCTTAGCCAGATCAGTCACGAATTGCGGACACCGATGACGTCCATACGGTCGTTTTCGGAAATTTTGCGGGATGCCAAAGGCATGAAGGCGGCGGACAAATCGCGCTATGCCTCGATCATCCATAATGAGGCGATCCGCCTGACACGGCTGCTGGATGATCTGCTGGACCTCTCGGTGCTTGAAAACGGCCAGGTGACGCTGAACAATCGGGAGGGCACATTGCACGATGTACTGGATCAGGCTGTGGTCACTGCGTTGGCCGGTGCCAGCGCGCCAATGAACGTGTACCGCGATCCGGCCCGTGAACAGGTGATGTTGCACACTGATCTGGACCGGTTGGGACAGGTGTTCATCAATCTGGTCGCCAATGCGCAGAAATACTGCGGTGCTGATGTGCCGGAACTGACGATTACGGCTCGGCAGACGGCGGGGGTCGTGCAGGTGGATTTTGTCGATAATGGTCAAGGGATTGCGCCTGTTGACCAGTCCGTTATTTTTGAAAAATTCTTTCGGATCAAGGGTGTGCAAGGGGATGGCGCGGGGCTGGGGTTGTCGATCTGCCGTGAAATCCTGCATCGCCTGGGCGGCGATATTGCGTACCTGAGTGGCGGCGAGGGTACCGGATTTCGGGTAACTTTGCCCGATTCCAATGGGTCTGATCAAATTCGGGGAACTGCCCGGGCTGCTGCCGTCGCATAAAGCTATTGGTAACCAATCGCGCAGTACATATGGTCTCGGACCGCCGTTGTGCGGAGGAAGGCCGTTATGGGACAAGATCCGCAAGATCAGACATCGGACAAGACTCCGGATCACAAACAGGCTGGCTCGGCCTTGCTGCTCAAGGCGCAGGCGGGACGGCAGGATCACCAGTCGCGGACCATGTCGCTGCCTAAAGCGTTGCGCCTGACCATGGCCAAGGTGGCGGATGATCTGTTGGATATGGCAATGGCGGTTATCGGTGCCCGCATGGAAAGCAGGTCAGGCGAGGATCTGGTCGATCTGTTTGCGGCCGATCAACTGATGATCCTGCTTGACGGTCCGAGCCGGCGGCGCGGCGCGGTTCTGCTGGATCACGGTATCGTCGGTGGCCTGTTGCAGCAACAGACCATAGGGAATGTCGGCCCCGTCGAAGACGGCGATATCCGTGCGATGACGGCCACGGATGCGGCAGTGTGCGCGCCGTTTCTTGATGCGCTATTATCGCGCGCGGCCACATTGCCGGATGACCCGAATGAAAAGGCCTTGATTGAGGGATACCGGTTTGGCGCACGGGTGGCGGATGCGCGTCTGTTGATGATGGCGCTGGAAGAGGCGCAGTATCAAATCGTGCATCTGACTGTTGATGTTGCGGGCGGTAAGCGGCAGGGCACCATGATGCTGTGCCTGCCGGTGATCTCGGCGCAGGACATGGCTGACGGTTCCGGCGTGCCCGTATCGGGTAAACCCAAGGAAGTGCCGGTTCCCGCCTTGCTGGACAAGAATGTGCTGGCCCTGAATCTGGAACTGAATGTCGCACTGACCCGTCTCAAGATGCCGTTGGGCAAGGTACAGGGTTTGGCAGTCGGTGATGTGGTTGATCTTGGTGTCAGCGCCTTTGACCGCGCCAGCGTACAAACCCGCGACGGACGCAGGCTAAGCCGCGGCGTGCTGGGCCAGATTGACGGGGTGCGCGCCCTTCAAATGGAACACGCAACCGTTGCGCAGCGCGAACCCCGCCGTCGCGCGGAAGACCGCGATGGTCTGAACCTGCCCGAAGTTGTCGGTGACGGGACAGGGACCCGAAAGGCAGAATCAGACTGGGATCAAGACAAAGCCGACGATGCGGAGACATCTGCTTACGAAGCTCTTGCGCAGGTGCATGGAGAGAGTGCCCCCGCTGCCATGCCCGACATGTCGGACCTGCCGGGATTTGCTGACGACGAGGATTTACCGCGTCTCGAAGCAGGGTAATGTCTGCCCTCAGACAAACGGCTGATTTAGCACATGGGCAATATTACTCAGGTCATATCCGCCTGCGCGGGCTGCGGCCAGAATATCATCCGCCTCCATCGTTCCGGCCTGACCCAACCCCCATGCAATGGTGGATCGCGTACCAGAAGCACAATAGGCAAGGACCACATCATCGGTGTCCGCGCCCAATTCACGGTTCTGCGCGATTGTTTCGGGAACCATTGTCTGATGAGTGAGGGGCTGTTGCGCAAAACGTAGGCCCGCAGCTTCGGCAGCAAGACGGATTGCAGCGGCTTGATGGGTCGGGGGCACTTCGCCGTCAGGGCGGTTACACAGAATGCACGTGATGCCTGCCTCTTTGAGGGCGGGGATATCCGCCGGATCAATCTGCGGACTGACGAAATAGCGGGGGGTGAGTTGTCTGATATCCATGAGTTATGCTGTCATCCGTATTTTGCCCAACTTGTGACCTGCCATCGGGGCGAGTGCCATGCCGGGGACCCTTGCTGTGATAAAGACCTGAACGCCCGAGCCACCATAGCCAAGCGGCCCAGACGGGGCATAGACCAGAGAAGCTCCAGCCCATGCCAAAACGAACCGTAGACGATCCTCACTCCAGCGCCGGATCACTCTTAACCGGAAAAATCCGGTGGGCCAAGGGGGGAGCTGGCATGCCTGTCAGGTCGCAGATTCATTCAATATTCATCTTGTGCGACAGGCGTCGATGTACCGGATCGGGAATCCTCGATCGCGTCACTGGCGAGAACTCTGCTCCGAATCAATTGCTGAAATAGTGTCTGCTACAAAAGCGGTGAGTCTTTCGAATGGCTCAACCCGGCATTCTTCTACGACGGCTCAAGCACGATAGTCTAAGACAATGAAACGCCGAAGATCACCATCATCAATCCGATAACGGACAAAAACAATGCCGCGAGATTGAGTGGCATCACGCCTTTAAGAGTGGCGCGCATGGCCGCGTCATCCTGGCCTGCGCGTTTGGCGCGGCGTACACGGATGATGCACCAGATCAATCCCAGCAGGCCCAGGACGGAAACCCCGGCACCGGTCCAGACCAGTAAATCAAAGATGGACATGTCTGTGCTCCTTTTCGCGGGAGGATTAGGTCAATTGCCGTCTCCCGGCAAGACCCGCTTGCGGGGGGGCAGGGGGCGGCGTAACAGGGGGTCAAACCGATCTGAGGCCAATTCGAGGAACATGACATGACAGATACAAGCACCAACCCGGACGTAATGGAAACGCCAGGCGACGCAACCTACCGCGTGACAGCCAACGAACTGCGCCAGTTTGTTGAACGTATCGAGCGGCTGGATGCCGAGAAGAAAGACCTCGCCGAGCAGCAAAAGGAAGTAATGGCCGAAGCGAAGGCGCGCGGCTACGACACCAAGGTGTTGCGCAAGGTTATTGCCCTGCGCAAACGCGATGCGGATGACATTGCCGAGGAAGAAGCGGTCATGGAAATGTACAAGGAAGCGCTGGGGATGTGACCTCGCGGCGCCGTCCGGACCCCCCTTGCAAGCGCGGGGCAACCCTCATAAAAGGGCGGAAATTTTGTCCCGCGCCGCGGTTTGCGCGGCTTTACCCTATGGAGCACACATGCAGGTCAACGAGACGCTGAACGAAGGTCTGAAACGCGGTTACAACATCACGTTGACTGCCGCAGAACTGGACGCGAAAGTCACTGAAAAGCTGGTAGAGGCCCGCCCCGAAGTCGAGATGAAGGGCTTTCGCAAGGGCAAGGTTCCAATGGCGCTGCTGAAAAAGCAGTTCGGTCCCAAGGTGATGGGCGAAGCCATGCAGGAAGCCATCGACGGCGCGATGGGCGAGCATTTCGAGAAATCCGGTGATCGCCCCGCGATGCAACCCGAAGTCAAAATGACCAATGATGACTGGAAAGAAGGCGATGACGTCGAGGTCTCCATGACCTATGAAGCGCTGCCAGAAATTCCTGATGTCGACCTTTCCAACCTCAAGCTGGAAAAGATGGTCGTAAAGGCAGACGATTCCGCGATTGAAGAAGCCTTGGCCAACCTTGCCGAAACGGCACAGGATTTTGCCCCCCGCAAGAAGGGCAGCAAAGCCAAGGATGGCGATCAGGTTGTGATGAACTTTGTCGGCAAGGTCGACGGTGAAGCATTTGAAGGCGGTTCTGCCGAAGACTATCCTCTGGTGTTAGGCTCCAACTCCTTCATCCCCGGTTTTGAAGAGCAGCTTGTTGGCGTGAAGCAGGACGAGGAAAAGGCCGTTACAGTTTCTTTCCCTGCTGACTATCAGGCTGAAAATCTGGCCGGCAAAGAAGCCGTTTTCGATTGCACGATCAAAGAGGTCAAAGAGCCTGTCGCGGCCGAGATCAACGATGAGCTGGCCAAGAAATTCGGATCCGACGATCTGGCAGCCCTCAAGACGCAGATCGCAGAGCGGCTGGAAGCCGAGTATGCCGGTGCGTCACGTGCTGTCATGAAGCGCGGCTTGCTAGATCAACTTGACAAGATGGTCGATTTTGATCTGCCGCCTTCCTTGCTTGATGCCGAAGCGGGCCAGATCGCGCACCAGTTGTGGCATGAGGAAAACCCTGACGTCGAAGGCCACGACCACCCTGAAATCGAAACCACGGACGAGCACAAAAAGCTGGCGACACGCCGCGTGCGTCTGGGTTTGCTGTTGGCTGAACTGGGTCAGAAGGCCAAGGTTGAGGTTACTGACGCCGAGATGACGCAAGCGATGATGAATCAGGCGCGCCAGTACCCCGGTCAGGAGCGTCAGTTCTTTGAATTCGTTCAGCAGAACCAGCAGATGCAGCAGCAGATGCGTGCGCCGCTGTTTGAGGACAAGGTTGTCGACCACATCGCCGAGCAGGCGAAGGTGAACGAAAAAGAAGTGTCCAAAGATGATTTGCAGAAAGCAGTCGAGGCGCTTGAAGAAGAGTAACCCCGGCGACTTCGTGACCTTGATGCATCGGGCCGCCCCATCGGGCGGCCCTTTCCTGTTTGCGTGTTTCAGACGTTGAGCTTACGGCGCAGACGGGTCACTTTGCCCTTCAGCTCGAAACGCTTTTTCTTGTCCACATCCATGCGCCACCAGTCGTTGTCTTCTTCCCAATTGCGCCAAATCGTTCCCTGTGCATCGACCAGATGCGCTATGCATTTTGTGTCCTCGACCTTTGAGCCAACAGTTTTGTCGCCCTTGGGCCAATACCAGCTCATTTGATGACATATCTTGCCATTGCGAGACACGCTCCATTTCCCAAGGCCAACGGACTCACCGTCGCGCGCGCAATAGGCTTGCGCCTCCCATTTGCCGCCAAAGTAGACACCGCCTTTGCAGCTTTTCCATGTCTCTGAGCGTCCTGCGTAGAGGTTGGCCAAGGCCTGTGCATCGGGTGGTTTTGCGCCACTCGGTTTAGGGTCGGCGAGGGCTGGTGCGGCCAGACTGGCCAGAAGTGCAACAATGGTAAGTTTTGATTCAAATTTTCTCATCTCGAATATCCTTCACGCTGTTTTGGGGGCGGACCGGCAAAATGCCGGTGGCCTAATCAAATGGCGGCAGAGCGGGACGTGGTATCGCCACCAAAGAGGCCCATGAAGGTTAGGAAGTCATAATTGAGAGTTCGATGCTCGCAATGTTCTGACGTCAGCGCTTCAGCCCGCTCTGCCACAAGGCAACCGCAAATATAAGCGGCCTAGGAAAAGCGTAGCGTGATTTCAAATGCGCGCATGACCCGTTTGGTCTATGCGCCGCGATTACTCTGCCTTGGTCAGATAGCTTGTGCCAAAGCGCGTCATCAGCCGGACAAGTTGGGTCCGCGTGGCACATTGGGTTTTGGACAGAATGGATTTGACCTGGTTATTCACGGTCGCCACAGCCCGGTCGCGCTCAGCGGCGATCTGGCTGTTGGTGAGGCCCTTGGCAATTTCATCCACCAGCAGCAATTCGGTGTCGGTCAGACCATAGGCATGTTTTATCGGCTCGGTATTGCAGTGCAATGGCAATGCGGTGTCGATGGAATGAAGGATAAATCCGCCAAAAACCCCGTCGCCAATCTCATCCGACCGGTTCAGCGGTGCCACTTCGATACACAGATATGTATCACGGCCCGAAGAGACTGCCTCTTTTCGCGGACGTGCGCCAAAGCGGCCGTGCAGCAACGCGTCACTTTTGAGCGTCGCAAAGCGTTTCTGATCCGCGGGTTTGAATAATTTGAGCGTACCCTGCGGGGGTACATCAAACACTCGGTAGGCATCCTTTTGGCGGCGAAACTCTTCGTTAAAAACCACGATGCGCCCTTGTGCATCAAGGATGCAGATGCCGATGGTAAGGCGGTCCATTGCGGACAGGATGGACTGGTTTTGAAATGCAAGTTGTTGCGCAGGCCGACACAGGTCAAGCGCCTTGGCCAGATGCGGCAGGACATCGCGCAGATGTGCCCTTTCTGCCCGCGTAAGACGACCCCGATCCGTGCCGAGTTGTACAGAGAACCGGGACATCGCTGTATTGTCTTTGTCCAGCAGTCCAGCAGCACGGTGCAGGATGCCGAGCTTTTGAAGCGTTTCAACGTTCTTGAGTTTTTTGAGCCCGTCGAGGTTCGGCGCAAGCACGGAGTCATCAATCAGATCAATGCTGTCACCGATCAGCGAGTGTGCTTCAAAAATGTCCTGGTCCGAGGCCTCGTATTCAAAGAAACGATCAAGATAGGTGGCGAGACCATCCGCGACGTACCGGCCCGAAAACCACGGTGTTTTCAATTGCCGCTCCGCCCCCGATCCGTGCCACTCAAATACAATACACCCATGCGCATTGAGATCGCCGGCCAAGCGGTCAAGCACCGCCGGCCAGCGCGCGGGTGTGGCGACGGTATCATAGACTTCCAGAACAAAATCCCGCAAAACGTCACTCAAATCGATACGCCCTCCTGTCAAGCCACCCCCAGCATGGCACAAGAAGGTCCGTTTGTCAGCGACGCCGGATCCTGTGGCCCGCTGACTGTAAAGGCGACAACAGGCCGCTTGCGGCATTCACAGCGTAATGCGAAACTGTGCAAACCCATCCGCGCCGTCGCCCGCGGGTTCCATCGTTACGCCTTTCACGTCATCCACATAGGCCACTGCCGCAGGGCCGGTATCAAACAGTACGGTTGCGCCGTTAACAGGTGCAAAGCTCCAGTTGGCATCCGCGCGCGGACTAATGGTGCCTTTTTCAACGATGTAACGCACGATCACGTCGCGGTTGGTGTCGGGCCCTTCAAAAACAATCGTATCGCCCTTGGCACCGGGGAAATCGCCGCCGCCGGAGGCACGATAGTTGTTGGTCGCGACAATGAATTCCGCAGCAGGATCAATTGGCGCGCCCTCAAACATCAGGTTCACGATGCGGCTTGCGTTTTCGTCCAGCAGTGCGCCATCGGGATCGAATTTCGAGGGCTGGCTCAGATCAATCTGATAAGTCACCCCGTCCATCACATCAAAGTTGTAGCTGGGGAAGGAGGTGTTCAGGAGCGGCTGATCCGCCTTGCCCGGTTCGATCCGGTTGAACATGCCGGCAGAGCGTTCGAGCCAGTCCTTGACCTGCGCGCCCGTGATGCGCACTGCACGTACCGTGTTGGGGTAGAGGTAGAGGTCCGAGACGTTCTTGATCGCCACGTCACCCTTGGGCACATCGGTGTAATATTCCGGACCGCCACGGCCCCCGGCCTTGAACGGGGCAGCCGCAGACAGGATCGGCAGTCCCTCGTGCTGCGTGCCTTTCATCATCTGGGCGATATACCAGATTTGCGCATTTGAGACGACCTGAACAGAAGGGTCATCCGCCACCAGCGCGAAATAGCTGTGCAAATTGGCGTCCGTCTTGCCCACGGCACGGCGCACATAGGCCAGGGTCTCGTCGTGCTCGTTCTGGACCGAAGCCAATACCGCAGGAACGCTCTCCACAAGCGCCGTGACGCTGCGGTCTTCGTTGCGTTTGGAGATCGGTCGCGCTTCGGCGGAATGCGACGCGACACGCCATGATCCGCCATCGCGTTCCAGCATCAGATCTATCAGGCCGAGGTGGCTGCCCCAGAATCCGCCCATGGTGGCAGGTTTGCCGTGGATTGTCCCTGCGTCAGCGTCCACAGCGGCATAGTCAGCATAGGTTCCTGAGGGGAAGACAAGGTGCGAGTGGCCGGTCATGATTGCATCAATCCCGTCAACGGCCGCCAGCGGGACGGAGGCGTTTTCCATCATCTCGCCTTCAGACGCTGCACCGATACCGGAATGGGACAGGGCGATGATAATGTCCGCGCCCGCTTCTTTCATTTGCGGCACATAGGCACGGGCAGCTTGCAGGATGTCTCTGGTTTGGACGTTGCCTTCCAGATGGCGGCGATCCCAGTTCATGATCTGGGGCGGCACAAACCCGATAAGACCGATCTTGATCGGGTGCGTTTCACCAGCGCCATCGGTCACCGTGTGTTCAAGTATTGTATAGGGCGGCAGGAGGGTCACGTCGTTGGTTGGATCACTGCCCATTTCCTTGACAACATTTGCACAAACGACCGGGAAATCAGCCCGCGCAAGCGATTTCATAAGGAAATCGAGGCCATAGTTGAATTCGTGATTGCCGACGGTCGAAGCATCAAAGCCCAGTGTGTTCATGGCAGCAATGACGGGGTGCATATCGCCTTCTTTCATGCCGCGCTCGTAGGCGATGTAGTCGCCCATCGGATTGCCTTGCAGGAAGTCCCCGTTGTCGAGCAGGAGGGCATTGGTCGCCTCTGCACGGATGTCCGCGATGAGTGCAGCGGTGCGGGCGAGGCCGACGGTATCGACTGGCTTGTCACTATAATAATCATAGGGAAAAACGTGGACGTGCAGGTCAGTGGTTTCCATCAAGCGCAAATGCGCCTGATTTGCGGCGGCGTTGACTGAAAAGGGATGAAGGGCCAACAATCCTGCGGAGCCTGCAAGAAAATGGCGGCGGGTCACGCGAAGGGTCATGGCAGTGGTCCTCTCTCTGGCAGTTGTTTTGAGTGCTATGGTCTGCCGATGACGCCTTTATGACAAGCGACAAGTTCGCCTCTGACGGGTGGTGGGCGTTACCCCGACCGGAGGCCGGTTTCCACCAGCATGCCGCGTCGCTTTGCTTCGTAATAGTAACCGCGTGCGTACCATTTGATCGCCGTGGTCTGATCGCCGTCAGACAGCAGCCAGGCACCGCGAAGGTATTTCAGCGCGTATTGCAGGTTGGTATCCGCATCCAGCAGGTCATTGGGCTTGCCTTGGAAACCCATTGATCTCGCGGTGGCAGGCAGAATCTGCAGCAAGCCGTAATAGGGGCCGTTGCGCGCTTTGGGATTGTGGGTGCTTTCGCGGATCGCAAGACGGTGCACAAGCGGGCGGGGCAGGTCGTAGTGATCGGACCAGAAGTTGATCTTGCGGCGCAGTTCCGGCGTTTCGTTGGGGTGCAGTGGCAGACCTGTGGGCGCGGCTTCGGGTGTGGGCGACGCGTTGCAGGCGGTAAGGGCGCTTGCGACGATCATGGCAAGGATGGCGCGGCGGGTATGATAGGGCATGGTATGAGCCGTCAATTGTTGAACTGACTTTTCATCGCCGAGCGGGGTGATTCCGGCAAGCGGGGTTGGTTTTTATGGGCGGTTAGTTGCGCGGCACGTGGCGAGGACCCGCCGTTACGCTGATGGTGTCGGTGTGTGCGTTCATTCTACGTGTATATCCGGACACAT
>JBARUV010000170.1:0-21304 GCA_049645905.1 Sulfitobacter sp. | reverse complement strand
TTCACGCCCACCAGCGGCTTGCGCCTGCCCACGCTTGGCATTGCGGGTGCCGAAGACGGATCAACCCCACCCGATCTGGTGCGTGAAACCGTTGATCTGATCCCCGGGTCCAAGTTCCATCTGATCCGCAAGGCCGGGCATTTGCCCTGTGTCGAGCAGCCCGAGGAATATGCCCGCGTGCTCAGCGGCTTTCTCAAGGACGTCGGCCATGTCTGAGCCCAAAGGAGCCTAAGATGGCCGCATCCGTTTTTGACAGCCCCCTGCATGCACAGTTATTTCCTACCGGGGAAGCGGGTCGCCTGTTTTCCGACAGCGCAGCCATCCGCGCCATGCTGTTGGTCGAAGGGGCTCTCGCCAAGGCGCAGGGGGCGTTGGGCGTCATTCCCGAAGTCTCCGCCGCCGCAATCCACCGCGCCTCGCTTGAGGTGCAGCTCGACCCCGGTGCATTGGCGCAGGCAACGGGCCAGAACGGTGTCAGCGTGCCGGGGTTGGTCGCCGCATTCCGCGCCGAAATGAACGCACCCGAACACGCGCAATACGCCCATTGGGGCGCAACATCACAAGACATCATGGACAGTGGCCTGATGCTGCGATTGCGCCAAGCACTGACACTTGCAGAGTCAGATTTACGCGCGATTATTACGAGCCTTGGAGCGCAAGCGGCAGAACACGCAAGCCTGCCGCTTGTGGCGCGCACATATGGCCAGCATGCCACGCCAACCTCATGGGGTGCGGTGCTGGCAGAATGGGGCGCACCATTGATTGACGCGGTGGGGGCTCTTGAAACTTTGCGGGCCTCATCGCTTTGGGTTTCCCTTTCGGGGGCTGCGGGCACGGCATCCGCCCTTGGTCCAAAGGCCGCCGAAACCCGCGCGGCTTTGGCTCTTGGTCTTGGTCTGAACGATCCGGGCCGCACATGGCATACCGACCGCACCCCGATCCTGCGGATTGTTGACTGGCAAGGTCAGGTGATGGCCGCCTTGGGGCACATAGGACAATCGCTGATCGGGCTGACATCAAGCGATGTGCAGGAAATCACGCTTGGCGCGGCAGGATCCTCCTCCACCATGCCGCAAAAGCAGAACCCCGTCGGCCCCTCTGCACTGCTGGCGCTCAGCAACCAGTTTGTCGCGATGCGCGCTGGCCTGCAAAGTTCTGCGATCCACAGCTACCAGCGCGACGGGGCGGCGTGGTTTACGGAATGGATGATGCTGCCACAACTGTGCCTGTCGCTTTCCAGCGCGTTGCACCATACACGCATTCTTGCAGACGGGATTGCCCCGCGTCCCGTCCGTATGCATGCCAACCTGAACGCTGACCTGGGGCTTATCCACGCCGAAGCACTCAGCTTTGCCCTGGCCGACATCATGCCCCGTCCGGCGGCGCAAAAGGCGGTCAAGGCGCTGTGCGGCGAGGCGATGACCAAGCGCATACCGCTGAGTGATCTGGTCGCCGCCGCCTATCCCGACCTTGATCAGGGCGTCTTTGATCCTGCCAACGGTCTGGGTCAGGCCGTGGCCGAGGCACATGCCTTTGCCGCGCGTGCATCGGCACTCTAGGCAATGCGTCCGGCGACTCTGTTTATCATGATCACCATCATGATAGATGCCATGGGCATTGGTGTGATGCTGCCGGTGATGCCGGACCTCATTCAGGAAGTGGACGGCGGCACATTGGCCGAAGCAGCCATCTGGGGCGGCATCCTGACCACGACCTTTGCTGTCATGCAGTTCCTGTTCGGCCCCGTGATCGGCGGGTTGTCCGATCGTTTCGGGCGCCGCCCCGTGCTGCTGATCTCGCTGGTTGTCATGTCGCTGGATTACGTCGTGATGGCACTGGCAGGCAGTATCTGGATGCTGCTGGCAGGCCGCGTCGTGGGCGGGATCACGGCCGCGACGCAATCAACAGCGTCGGCATATATGGCGGATATTTCCAAACCGGAAGACCGCGCGGCGAACTTTGGATTGATTGGCGCAGGCTTTGGCATCGGCTTTGTGCTCGGGCCCCTGATCGGAGGACTCCTTGCCGAATACGGTACCCGCGCGCCGTTCTGGGCCGCCGCCGCATTGGCGGCGGGCAATGCGGTGTTGGGCTGGGTCGTGCTACGCGAAAGCGTGACACCCGCAATGCGCCGCCCCTTTTCGCTGAGGCGCGCCAACCCTTTGGGCGCGGTGCGTCAATTGGGCAAACTGCCCGGCTTGCGCCAGTTGCTGCTGGTGTATTTTCTCTATCACATGGCCTTTGCGTCCTATCCGGCCGTCTGGTCCTATTTTGGCAAGGAACGCTTTGACTGGACACCGGCAATGATCGGATTTTCACTGGCACTGTTCGGGCTGGTTATGGCGCTGGTGCAAGGGGGTGCGATCCGGATCGCGCTGAAATATCTGGGGGAACGCGGTACGGTGCTGACCGGCCATCTCTTCAGCATCGCGGCCTATCTCTCGCTTGGTATCATCGCGTCGGGCTCTGTCGCCCTGTTGTTGACACCTTTGGCCGCGCTGGCGGGTGTGATCCCGCCCGCCCTGCAAGGGATCATGTCGCGCCGCGTGGCAGACAATGCCCAAGGCGAACTGCAAGGCGCGCTGACCTCTGCAGCGGCACTGGCGATGATCCTGTCTCCGCTGGTGATGACCACAACATTTGCCTTTTTCACAGCAACCGACGCGCCGCTCTATCTGCCCGGTGCGCCATTCCTAATGGCAATGGGACTTGCAGCACTCGGCCTGACCCTGTTCCTGTTCAGGCCCAAGATGCGGCATGTGCCCTGACCGGACCTTTCAAGCTGTGTTTCAGTGCTTGCAAGGTCGCCATTTTCACGCGACCTTGCCTTGAAATACTCTCCGCAAAAGGACACGCCCTTGCCCCTGATCAAAGCTGCCGTTGCCCATGAATTTGGTGCGCCCCTTGTCATCGAAGACGTCGAACTGCGCGCGCCCCAAGGCAGCGAGGTCGAGGTTGCGCTGGAGGCCGTCGCGATTTGCCATTCCGACATTTCCTATGCTGACGGCGCATGGGGCGGATCATTGCCCGCAGTCTACGGACACGAGGCGGCAGGCAGAGTGAGCGCGCTTGGCCCCAACACGCACGGACTGGAAATCGGTGATCCGGTCATTGTCACGCTGATCCGTGCCTGCGGCACCTGCCCCAGTTGTGCGAGCGGCAAACCGACGGTGTGCGAAACACCCTATGACGGGGATCTTGGCCCCTTGAAAACCGCTGACGGGGGCAAGCTGCATCAGGCGATGGCTTCTGGTGCATTTGCCGAAAAAGTGGTTGTCGAGACCGCGCAAGTGGTCAAAATCAGCGAGGATATCCCGATGCCCTCTGCCAGTCTGATCGCTTGTGGGGTAATCACCGGCGTGGGTGCTGTGGTCAATGCTGCAGGCCTGCGGGCCGGTCAGGACGTGGTAGTGATTGGTGCAGGCGGTGTCGGCCTCAACGCCATCCAGGGTGCACGGATCGCCGGAGCGCGGCGTATCGTGGCGGTCGACATGAGCGAAGAGAAACTGGCAATCGCCCGCGAATTCGGTGCAACCGATGGGGTGCTCGCCACGCAGGAAAAACCCTGGCGCGCTGCCATCAACGCGATGGGGCGCGGGGCGGATGCGGTGATCGTAACTGTTGGCGCGATCCCTGCATACGACGCCGCGCCACGCTACCTCGCGGGGGGCGGCAAGGTCGTGATGGTCGGCATGCCCCATTCGGGCGCGATGTCGTCTTATGAACCGGTGACGATGGCGTTTATGGGTCAGGGGATGGTCGGCTCGAAAATGGGCGATGTCGTGATCCAGCGCGATATTCCGTGGATGGTGGATCTCTATGAACAGGGCCGTCTGAAACTGGATGAATTGATTTCGGGCACTTGGTCGCTGGATCAGATCAACGAGGCGATTGCCGACACCAAAACCGGCGCGGCACGGCGCAATGTGATTGTTTTCAAAAAATAGCCTGCCGCCTTTCAGAAAGATAAACCATGAAATTGCAAGATCTCGATGTGATCATCACTGCACCCCCGGCGCCGGGCTGGGGCGGGCGATACTGGATACTGGTCAAGCTAACGTCGGACACCGGCATTGTGGGCTGGGGCGAATGTTACGCCTCTTCAATCGGACCCGCAGCGATGAAAGTCGTGATCGAGGACGTGTTCGCGCGCCACATGCTGGGCCGGAACCCGGAAGACATCGAACTGATGTACCGCCGTGCCTATTCATCAGGTTTTACCCAGCGACCCGACCTGACGGTCATGGGCGCATTTTCGGGGCTGGAGATCGCCTGTTGGGACATTCTGGGCAAAGACCGCGACCGTCCTGTCTATGCCCTTCTGGGGGGCAAAACTAACGACCGCGTCCGCGCATACACCTATCTCTATCCGATGCCGCATCAGGACTATGGCGCCTTCTGGACCTCTCCGGAACTGGCCGCTGAATCTGCTGAAGATTGCGTCGCGCGCGGATATACAGCCATCAAATTCGATCCCGCCGGCCCGTATACCCTGCGTGGCGGACATATGCCTGCCATGTCCGACATCACGCAATCCGTCGCATTCTGCAAGGCAATCCGGGAGGCTGTGGGCGACAAGGCTGATCTGCTGTTCGGCACCCATGGCCAGTTTACAACTGCTGGCGCCATCCGGCTGGGTCAGGCAATAGAACCGTATTCCCCGCTGTGGTTCGAAGAACCGGTCCCGCCGGACAATGTGGCTGAAATGGCCAAAGTGGCGGGCGCTGTGCGTATTCCCGTCGCCACCGGCGAACGGCTGACCACCAAGGCGGAATTTGCAACTGTCTTACGCAGCGGGGCGGCCACAATCCTGCAACCGGCACTGGGCCGTGCGGGCGGTATCTGGGAGATGAAAAAAGTCGCCGCGATGGCCGAGGTCTATAACGCCCAGATGGCACCGCACCTTTACGCCGGTCCGGTGGAATGGGCGGCAAACATTCATCTGGCCGTGTCGATCCCCAATATCCTGATGTGCGAAAGCATTGAGACCCCGTTTCATGACAGGCTGATAAAAGGCACAATCCGCGTTGAAGACGGGTTCATTCCCGCACCCACAGCCCCGGGTCTAGGCATCGACGTCGACGAAGATTTTGCCCGCGCCCATCCTTTCACCGGCAATCACCTGCATCTCGAAATGCAGGAAGAACCTTGCGATTACGTGAACGGGAACAACTTTGAAGGCGGGGCACCTGCGCCGCGGGAGTGAGCGGCGCAAAAGCCTGCTTTTCTCTCGTCTCCCGCGCCGGTGCAGCATTTCATATTTCGATGCGTCGGTATGGATAATGTCTTGATGGGCGTAATCCCCTCGGTCAATACCTAAAGGTGTTCAACCGCGTCCCGTCCCAATAGGTCACAAACCCGCAGGGCGCGGTGGACTGACACATGGAGAGATTGCCGGAACTTTTGACGCCCATGTTCCCATTGTCGAGCGGGACAAGAACATGGCTCCCTCCGAGGATCACATCGCCCTCTTGGAAGGCATAGTTGTTGCGACCCAGCAGTATATCACCGCTACACATGGAGGCACCGCAGAACGGGCGCATGCCGCCACCCGCACAGGTCACATCGCTCCAGTCGACCAGAATATCCAGTGCGCCATCCCCGTCCATGTCGCCAAAGGCCAGACCGTTTTTGCCCGCCGCCCCGCTGCCGTTGCATAAGCGGTCAATATGGCGTTGCGCGATGACGCCGATCTCGGGCCGATGTCCGGGGGTGGTTTCTGCGACCGCAGTGTTGGGAATGCTTGTGCCCGCCATGCCATACGGTATCGTATGCCCCGTGGCCTGCCACGTCGCCGCACAATAGGCCGCCGCCTGATCCAGCGTGGTGCCAAAACCATCTACCGGGATTTCCCACGCGGTCTGCGGCCCGGTCTGCAATACAATGCGGGTCGCCACGTCCAGTGCCGCAATCATCGGGTCGGTAATGCTGATGCTGACCTGCCATCTGCCATCGAGTTCATTCCATTCCACCGGCGGCAGGCGATATCCGTTCTGATCCGCAAAGATCAGGATATCGCTACGTTCAAAGGTGGTCGCGGGGATCAACGCGTCGGTGGTCTCGAACAGAAAATGCCAGGGCGGGGCAACAGTGGATTCAAACCACGAAGTCTGGGCCAACGGCAGGTTCTGAACAGAGCGGGCAGCGCACGTAACGCTGAAAGGCAGGCCTGCATAGGTCGCAATTGCCGCAGCATAGCCCCCGTCATCACTCTGGCGGATTTGCCAAGTTTGCGCGACGGCCGGAACGGCAAAAAACGCAAGCAACAAGATCAGAAAATTGCGCATGCTACCCCCTTCACGTCAGGCCCGCCGGATCGCCAGTTGGCGAAGCCTTTCATGTCGATTGTCCTTTTCCGATACGGGCAGAACCGCGAATGATCAAAGGGCCATCAATCTTCACGCGCCGTGGCGGCATGTCGCTGTGATCCAGTCGGTCCATCAGTATATCAACTGTTTCCTCCACCATCCGGTTGGCAGGCTGGCGCACGGTGGTGAGATCAAAGCTCGGCCATGCGGCAAGGCTGACATCGTCATAGCCTACCACCGACACATCCAAGGGTATGCGAATACCCAATTCAAAACGCAGTACATCCATAACTGCAAATGCCATATGATCATTGGCGACAAATACCGCTTCGGGGGGCTGATCACAGTCAAACATGTCACGTGCTGCCTGTTTCGCGGTCTCGAAATGGAAATTTCCAGCCTCGCGCGCTGCAAGTTTCAGACCTGCGTCCATCAGGCCTGCCGTGAACCCCGCCTCACGGTCAATCTGGGTTGATGCCCCTTCCCAGCCCGCGATATAGCCGATCCGCCTATGCCCGCCCGCTACCAGAAATTCAGCCAGCTTGCGCCCCCCCGCCATGTTGTCAGACGTGACCGAGGACAGCCGGTCATCAAACTGGTCCCGGTTGAACAGCACAATAGGAATACCGGCATCCTCGCAGCGCCGGGTGAGATTGTTGGAAATTCCGACCGAGGCGGCGATGATCCCGTCGACCTGATAATCCAGCAATTCGTCAATGACCTTCTGGGTCGCAGTCTCGTCATTGGACGCCATGAAAACCAGAACGTGATAGCCGCGTTCCTGCAGGGATTTTGACAGCTTCTCAACGGCTTCGGGATAGAACTGGTTCTCGAAATACGCCACAACCAGCCCGATAATGTGGCTGCGACCCGTAATCAAACTACGCGCCAGCACATTGGGGCGGTATCCCAACTCTCGGGCTGCCACGCGCACCTTTGCCGCCGTAGAGGGTGCAACAGAGGCACCGGGCGTGAACACGCGGCTGACCGCCGACCGGCTGACCCCGGCCCGTTCAGCCACGTCGTTTGATGTCACCTTGACCGGCATCAGTCCGCCGTCCAGCCGCCGTCGATCAGCATTGACGTGCCGGTGACCATCGTTGATGCATCCGATGCAAGGAACAGGGCAGCACCCATGATATCCTCCACCTCGCCCGCGCGGGGCAACTTGATTTTCTCCATGATCCACGCCAACCGTTCGGGGTTGTCAAATGTCGGTTGGGTCAGCGGCGTGCGAATAAACGTCGGGCAGATCGTATTGATGCGGATGCTCTGCTTGCCCCACTCCACCGCCATCGCCTTCACCATCCCTTCAACTGCGTGTTTGGACGCGCAATAGATGGTACGATCAATGCCGCCGACATGCCCCATCTGGCTGGAGATATGGATGATTGATCCCGGCTTTCCGGCGGCAATCATGCCTTTCGCTGCGCCCACGGACAGGAAATAGGCCGCCCGCACATTGACGTTCATTACCGCATCATAGTCTTCGGGTGTCGCCTCAAGCGCGGGCGAATGACGCGCCAGCCCTGCTGCATTCAGCACGACATCAAACGCCGCATGCTCTTTCAGCGCCGCTGACATCCCTGTCAGATCGGTGATATCCATCGCCAGCGCCTCTGCCGACCAGCCTTGCGTTGCAAGCGCATCAACCGCGCCCTGCAATACATCGGAGCGGCGTGCTGCACAGACCACATGGGCCCCCGCCTCGGCCAGTGCCACAGCGCAGCCCAGCCCGATACCGGAAGAAGCCCCCGTTACCAACGCCCGCTTGCCCGTCAAATCAAAACTCGGAGTCTTGGGTAGTTTAGTCACAATGGCGCTCCTGTGTCAGGGTCGAACCCTGCCCGTGTCTTGTTGAATTCCCGCATTGATACACGCTCCACCCGTCCCAGTCATGGTCCTCAGCCTTAGGTCCGGCCATGATGGGGACAATCCGTTCCCAATAGTGCGTATGTCTGCCGATAACTTCCAAATGGTTCAAATCCTTGAAAGGCTGAAAGGCTGGCCTCTCAGAAATCGCGTTGGCGATCTATTCCGCCGCCTCTCGTGCGGGCGCGCCTTCCCCATACGGCACATTGATCCCGCCATACCGCCGGACCCGCACATTGCATTGCTCGGCATGCCCGACAAAGCCTTCCAGCATACAAAGCCGGGATCCATAAGCCCCCATTTCTGCCGCGGCCTCGTCCGTCGTGATCTTTTGATAGGAATGGGTCTTGAGGTACTTCCCGACCCACAGCCCGCCGGTATAGCGCCCGGCCTTTTTCGTCGGCAGGGTGTGGTTGGTGCCGATCACCTTGTCGCCATTGGCAACGTTGGTACGCGCGCCCAGAAACAGCGCGCCATAGCAGGTCATATTTTCAAGGAACCAGTCATCGCGATCCGTCATCACCTGCACATGCTCTGACGCAATATCGTCTGCGACCTGCAACATCTCGTCGTAGGTGTCGCAAACAATAACCTCGCCGTAGTCTTTCCAACTGACACCCGCCGTACCCGCAGTGGGCAGGATTTTCAGCAGACGCGCGATCTCCGCCATTGTTTCCTCTGCCAGTTTTCGGGAGTTTGTCAGCAAAACGCAGGGGCTGTTGTAGCCATGCTCGGCCTGCCCCAAAAGGTCAGTGGCACAGATCTCGGCGTCGACGGTTTCGTCGGCAATCACCATCGTTTCAGTCGGGCCTGCGAACAGATCAATACCGACCCGCCCGAACAGCTGGCGCTTGGCCTCGGCGACAAAGGCATTTCCGGGCCCGACCAACAGATGCACCGGGTCAATCGTTTCAGTCCCGATCGCCATCGCACCGACCGCCTGAATACCACCCATCACATAGATATCATGCGCGCCGCCCAGATGCATCGCGGCGATGACAGCCGGGTTGGGTTCGCCGTTAAAGGGCGGTGTGCAGGCAATGATGCGCGGCACGCCCGCAACCGATGCTGTGGCCACGGACATATGCGCGCTTGCAACCATCGGAAACTTACCACCGGGCACATAGCAGCCGACCGATTGAACAGGAATGTTCTTGTGCCCCAGAATGACACCGGGCTGCATTTCCACTTCGATATCGAGCATGGAATCGCGCTGCGCCTGCGCAAACCTGCGCACGTTCTCCTGCGCAAACTTGAGGTCCGCCATTTCGCGCGGCGTGACCCGCGCCATCAGCGCCTCAATGTCCGACGTGCTCAATTTGAAGCTCTTGGGTGAGTAGTTGTCGAACGTCTCGGATAGCGCGCGCACTGCTATGTCACCACGTTCCTCGATGTCTTTCAGCGTCGTCTCGACCACTCTGCGGGTCTTGGCATCGTCTTCCCCGCGCTCCGCATCTGACTTGCCGCGCTTTAAATATTCAATTGTCATAGGTGCCTCATCCCTTGTCCGGCTGCGGTGCTATTCGCGCACCGGAATCCTACGCGCCCGGCAGGGACGCCCACTTAGGGTGGGCCATTCAGAACGCTTGCGCAAGAAATTTTTGCACACGTGTGCATCCAGCGCTCTAAATAGGAATCTATCTATTTTTTCATCACGATATTAAGGCGTTAGACCACTTAGGGCCAAGCCACGCTTGTGTCCAAATCTATACCTTCCAGATCAGACGATTCGCGTTCAGGGAAGAATATCCGCCAATAATCCACGCGCGGCCGCCACGATTCCTTCACGAGACGGCAGCGTCACCCCATAGGCGGGGCCGGTCGCGATAAAGCTGTCATCCGCAGTGAGACGTGCAAAATGCGCCACGCCGTTTTCCGCCATCAGCGCCATCAGCGCTTCGGCCTGCCCGCCCGTACGACGACATTCATCGACAATCAGAACCGGTCTCTTGCCGATCGCAGCGATCAACGCCGCTTCGGGCATCGGGGCCAGCCAACGCAAGTCGATCACCCGCGCCTGAACACCACTGGCAGCCAGATCAATTTGCGCCTGACGGCTCAGGTAATGGCCGTTGCCATAGGTCACAATCGCCAGATCCCCGCCGTCACCATGCACGCCAACATCACCCAAGGCGATACGCTGATCCGGTGCGGGATAGGTCCGCATCCAGCCGCCATCCCCCGCCTCAACCAGATCACGCATCGGGTAAAGCGCAATGGGTTCCAGAAACACAACGACGCGCTGTTCCTCGCGGGCCAACCGCACAGATTCGCGCAACATACACGCGGCATCCGCCCCATCAGACGGACAGGCGACAATCACGCCGGGAATATCGCGGAGAACAGCAATCGAATTGTCATTGTGGAAATGCCCGCCGAACCCCTTCTGATAGCCCAGCGCAGAAATGCGGATCACCATCGGGTTTGTCCATCGACCCTTGCTGAAGAACGGCAGGGTCGCCGCCTCCCCGCGCAGCTGGTCTTCCGCGTTGTGCAGATAGGCCAGAAACTGGATTTCGGGCATCGGAATGAATCCGTTGTGTGCCAGCCCGATGGCAAGGCCCAGAATGCTCTGTTCATCCAGCAGCGTATCGATCACCCGTGCGGGCCCGAACCGCGCGTGCAGCTTTTGGGTGACGCCATAGTTGCCACCCTTGCGCCCGACGTCTTCGCCCATCAGCAGGGTTTCATCGTGGCTGAGCATGATGTCATGCAATGCCCAGTTGATCAGCCGCGACATCGGTTGCGGCTGGTCCATTTGCGCGGCGTCGCTGCCAAACACCTCGGCGCGGCGGGCCTCGCTCGGCCCATTGCTGGGCGCACATGCGCGTTTGGGCGGTACCAGGCTCTCCATAACCGCCGCCGCAGTATCGAGCCGCGCGATATCCGCCATTTCCTGCGCCGCTACTGCCACATCGTTCAAAGTGCTGTTGTAGATTTCCAGAACTTCGTCTGCGGATGCCAGCCCGGCCTGCACCAGCCCGCGCGCACCATAAAGCAGCGGATCACGCGCCTCGTCCGCCTCGACCTCTGCTTTTGGCAGATAGGTTGTCACCACATCCGGCCCTGCATGGCCGTACAACCGTACAGTGCGCAGATGTAAAAACGCAGGTTTGCGATGGAGACGCACCCAGTCTGCCGCACGCCGCGCGCCCGCCAACGCGGCAAACATATCCAGCCCATCCGCCTCGAAATACCTGAGACCGGGACGCGCAGAAACCGACGCCTTGACCCATCCCGCGGGTGTTTTGGTTGATATCCCGATACCATTGTCCTCGCAGACAAACAGCAAGGGCAGCGGCACGCCCTGCACCGCCGTCCAGCCCGCCGCGTTGATCGCCCCCTGCGCTGTAGAATGGTTCAGCGATGCATCGCCAAAGCTGCACATCACAATGCCATCGCGCGCCAATATCGCATGTTCGGGCCGGTTCCGCCGCGCCAGCCCGATCCCGTGCGCTGCTCCAACAGCCTTGGGCAGGTGGCTGGCGATGGT
Source organism: Sulfitobacter sp. (assembly GCA_049645905.1). Taxonomy (GTDB): domain Bacteria; phylum Pseudomonadota; class Alphaproteobacteria; order Rhodobacterales; family Rhodobacteraceae; genus Sulfitobacter. Next base: position 9,631 of record JBARUV010000170.1, on the reverse strand, counting down.
TGAGGTTTGCGGCGGGATCATCAGCGGCCGAGAGCCCAGCACCTTGTGCCGGCCGCCGCTGGTCGGATCCTCTGCGGCGCAGGCAAAGGACAGCAACATGTCGCGCATCATCCCCGTCTGCCCGGCCTTGGCCGCGCGCGCAATCTGAAACGCGCCGTCGCGGTAGTGCAGAAACGCGATGTCATCAACGCGCAAGGCATGGCCGAGCGCCGCCATCCCCTCGTGCCCCGACGATCCGATGGTATAAAACCCCTGACCGGCCTTTTGCATGACACGACTTTGCTGATCTAGCGCGCGCGACAAGACCTGCGCGCGAAACAGATCCAGCGCCTGTTGCGCCGGCAAAGCCTCGGCGGTTTCCCCGACAGGAAAATCCTGCGCGGCGACCCGACGCAGGAAGTTCTGGTGCACAATCTCTACGCGGTCCATCGCAAGCCTTGATCCAGAAAAGTTTCCGACCTAACAGAGCGGGTACCTCAGCCAAAAAGAGAAAGCACAGGTGCCCCTCATTTTGGTCTAAAGTACCACTGCATTGTCTTTAGAAAAACGCCTGCAAACCGGTTTGCGCGCGCCCCAGAATCAACGCATGCACATCGTGCGTTCCTTCATAGGTATTGACCGTTTCAAGGTTCATCATATGGCGGATGACCTGAAATTCGCCGGAAATACCGTTGCCGCCGTGCATGTCGCGAGACTGGCGCGCCACGTCCAGCGCCTTGCCGCAATTGTTGCGTTTGATAATCGAAATCATCTCGGGCGCGGCATTGGCTGCATCCATTAACCGGCCAACCTGCAAGGACCCCTGCAAACCCAGCGAAATCTCGGTCATCATGTCCGCCAGCTTCTTTTGGAACAGCTGCGTCTGCGCCAGCGGCTTGTTGAATTGCTTGCGATCCAACCCGTACTGACGCGCGGCATGCCAACAGAATTCGGCAGCCCCCATAGCGCCCCAGCTGATGCCATAGCGCGCGCGGTTCAGACAGCCAAACGGCCCCTTCAGACCGGACACATGCGGCAGCAGCGCATCCTCGCCCACTTCGACGTCTTTCATCACAATCTCGCCGGTGATGGAGGCGCGCAGGGACAGTTTGTTGCCGATCTTTGGGGCGGATAACCCTTCCATGCCTTTCTCCAGAACAAAGCCGCGGATCTTGCCGCCGTGCTCTTCGGACTTGGCCCAGACCACAAACACATCCGCAATCGGCGCGTTCGAAATCCACATCTTGGAACCCGTGATCTTGTATCCTTTGGCGGTTTTGACCGCCTTGGTCTTCATGCCCGCCGGGTCGGACCCTGCGTCAGGTTCGGTCAGACCGAAACATCCGATCCACTCGCCGGAACACAGTTTGGGTAGATACTTCTTGCGCTGCGCTTCTGATCCGTAGGCATAGATCGGGTACATCACCAAGCTTGCCTGCACCGACATCATCGAACGATAACCCGAATCGACCCGCTCCACTTCCCGCGCGACCAGACCGTAAGACACGTAATTGCCGCCCAAACCGCCGTATTCTTCGGGGATGGTGATGCCAAGCAGGCCCATATCGCCCATTTCGGTAAATATACCGGCGTCGGTTTTTTCATTGGCAAAGGCATCAATCACACGCGGCTGCAGCTTTTCCTGCGCATAGGCACGGGCTGAATCGCGGATCATGCGTTCATCTTCAGAAAGCTGGTCGTTCAGACGGAACGGATCTTCCCAATCGAAAGTGCCCAGATCGGGGGCATCTTTGGCGCGCAATACGGGGGCTTCGGCATTCATGGCGTGTCCTCTCCAAATGTCATTGGTTGGTCGCAGTATTGCAAAAACGGACACGAACTTCTATCGCTGCTTTGTCCTGAACTCATGAGAAAAACTCATATGATTGCCCCTCGCCGGTTTCTGCCTTCGATCTCCGCCCTGCTCGCATTCGAGGCTGTGGCGCGATTGGGCAGTGCGACTCAAGCAGCCTATGAACTCTCCCTGACTCAAAGCGCCGTCAGCCGTCAGCTCAAGACCCTTGAGGGGCAATTGGACGTTGCCCTCCTGACCCGGCAGGGGCGGAAATTGGGTCTGACACATGCCGGTGAGGCATATGTGATCCATGTGCGCGACATTCTCAACCGGCTTGCGCAAGCCTCGGCCACCGCGCGCAGTGACCGCGCGGGCGGTGCGCTGAACCTTGCCATCCTGCCCGCTTTCGGCATGCATTGGCTGGCCCCCCGCCTGTCGGATTTTGCCCGCGCCCATCCGGAGGTAACGATCAACCTGTCGACCCGTCTGCAGCCCTTTGCCTTTCAGGGCAGCCCCTTTGATGCGGCCATTCACTTTGGCCGCGAGGATTGGGGCGGCGTGCATTACCTGCCGCTGATGCCGGAGCGGGTGGTTCCCGTCTGTGCGCGCGATCTTCTGGGGGCGCCACTTCAAGACCCCGCCGACATGTTGGGTCTGCCGCTGTTGCATCTGGAAACACGGCCTAAAGGCTGGGCGCGCTGGCTGTCGGCGTGCGGTGTTGATGCCGATCCGCCAACGGGCATGGTATTCGATCAATTTTCCACGATGGCGCAGGCCGCCATTCACGGATTGGGCGTGGCCCTGTTGCCGACTTTTTCGGCAGAACCCTACCTGAACGAGGGCCAGCTGGTGATGGCTGCCACACAATCGACCCAAAGTATCGGTAGCTATTATCTTGTCTGGCCTGCTGACCGCGATGAACCCAGCCCCTTGCGTGCTTTTCGGGAATGGCTGGAAACCGAAGCCGAACCGGCATTTGCTCCAAATTCGCCGAAAATCAGCGGCAGTGCCTAAATTTCGCCAGATTTTCCCGCTACCAAGACTCATCTCTAACCGGGTGGGGCCGTTACGAGGAGCACAACCGATGCTTAAGACAATGACCAAAGGCGCCTGCGCGCTTGCTGCTGCCATGACGTTTGTCAGCACGGCAGCCCATGCGGACAACCACATGATCGAAATCGTGGACGGGGCCTTTCTGCCAATCGTTTCCTACGTGAACCGTGGCGACAACCTGATCTTCACAAATGGATCCGATTTTGAACACACCATCTCCGATCCCGATGGCAACTGGACCAGCGGCCCAATCGCGCCCGGCGGCCGGTATGTGCTGAACATCAACAACCAGATGGCGATGACTTTCAACGCTGTTGGTGCCGGTGGAGAACCGATGGTAGGCGAATACTCTTACGAAGAAGCCCCACTCGAAGAATAGCGCCGACGCGAAAAGGCCAATGCAGCCGAAAACGCCTGTCTGCACCTCGTGCAGGCAGGCGATTTCTGCTGTTTTTCGCAAAAAGGTTCTAGGGGTCAAACGGCTCGATCAATTCGGGCCCTTCCGCACGGTTGGAATTGACCGTCCGTGCAACGCGGTGCCACTGTAATGTTTCTTCCGGGGCCGCCCGCATCAGCGGCGCCGCCCCCTTGCCCGCCTCTCCCAGCCACAAGGGCCAGTCATCGGGTTCGATAATCACCGGCATGCGGTGGTGGATCTGTTGCATCGCCACATTCGCGCCTGTTGTGACAATAGCGCAGGTCGCCAGTTTGCTGCCGTCCTCCTGCCGCCAATCCTGCCAGATTGCGCCAAAAGCGATGGGGGATGCGTCACTGCGCGTGATGTACCACGGATCGCGCCCGCCCTCGGCGTCTTTTGTCCATTCATAAAAACCTGAGGCGACAACCAATCCGCGCCGTTCCCGCACCGCACTGCGAAAAGCAGGCTTTTCCACAATCGTTTCCGCACGCGCATTGATCAAAAGCGGTCCGCCATTGGGTTTCTTGTACCAGGACGGGATCAATCCCCAGCGCATCGCCGCCAACCTGCGTTGCCCGTCACTGTCACTGGTGATGATATGCACATCCGTGGTCGGACAGACATTATAGTTCGGCACCGCTGGCAGGGCGTTGGCCGGTGCCGCACCAAAGACCTGCACCATCGCATCATGAGGCAACGTAACCGCCATCCGCCCGCACATATTTTCACCGTCCCCTTTGTCCTGCATCAAAGATTATGAGCTATGACACCACAAGGAAAGCTGCACCCTTGCTGCCAATCCCCCCTTTCTGGCACAACAGGGTTTCGGGCCAGAAGACCTGCCTGTTGAAACGCCTGCTGAAAGGCCCCTCATGTTCAAACAAATACTGCCGGTCGGCGCGTTGCTTCTGGGCTCGTTCTTTTTGCTGTTCGGCGGCGGAATCAACGGGCTTATCCTGCCGGTACGCGGTACTGCCGAAGGATTTTCCAGCCTGTCGCTGGGGCTGCTCGGCACCGGATGGGCACTCGGATACGTATCGGGCTGCATCCTGACATCAGGGCTGGTGGCACGGGTCGGACATATCCGTGCCTTCAGCGCGATGGCCGCAATTGCTGCTGTTTCGATCCTTGGCAGCGCGATCCTCGTTAATCCCTGGGCCTGGATCATCCTGCGCGGGATTTGCGGGTTTTGTTTTGCCGCCACCGCGATGATTGTAGAAAGCTGGCTCAGCGAACGCTCGACCCCCGATACGCGCGGGCGCATTTTTGGCATTTATACGATGGTCAATCTGGGTGCGAGCACCGCAGGCCAGATGATGCTGACATTGGGTGACCCCAACGGCTTCATGTTCTTTGCATTGGGCGCGATCTTTTATTGCCTGTCACTTGTGCCAACGGCGATCAGTTCGACCACAACACCGGCCCCCTTGGTGTCGGTCAAACTGAACCTGCGCAAGTTATGGATCAACTCTCCGGTGGCTGTGTTTGCGGTGTTCTGGGTCGGCGTGTCCAACGCCGCTTTTGGCACGCTCGCAGCGGTCTATGCCCAAAACGTCGGGCTGGTGCTGAGTGCTGTGGCGCTGTTCACCTCGATCCCGATCCTTGCAGGCGCGCTGATCCAGATGCCGGTCGGGCTGGCTTCTGACAAGATGGACCGACGCCGCGTGCTTGTCTCGATCGCATTTCTGGCGTTGCTGGCCGATCTGGCATTCTTGCTGCTGGCACCACAATCCAGCCTGCCCAACTTTGCGCTGGCCGCGCTGCTGGGCGGATCCATCTATGCGATGTATCCCGTCATCGTCGCGCATGCGAACGACCACGCAGAACCCGGCACCGCGATCCAGATTTCAGGGGGCCTGCTGTTGATTTACGGGGTCGGGTCGATTGTGGGGCCCCTCGTGGCGGGTTGGGCCATGGAATTTGTCGGGTTGCGCGCGCTGTTTATGGTGACGGGTGGCGCTCATGTTATGGTAATCTCCTATACGCTCTGGCGGATCGGCAAACGTGTGGCCGTTGCCGAAGAAGAGAAGTCGACCTTCCAGCCGCTGAACGCCGGGCGGACGTCGAACTTGCAGACCGCAATCCACAGCAACACCAACCTGCGCACTGGCGACAGGATGCGCTCTATCCGCGAGGTAACAGGGCGCCAGACGGGCAATCGCGAATAGCCCCTGGGGTTGTTTTTGTGGCCTGTGACAGATGCCTGCCAGCGATTTCACCCTCGAGTACGGTCCACTGCCAAGGTTCCACCTAAACGTTTGGTAAGGTTTTCCAGACTGCATTGGATTGTTTTTATATGGTATTATCCCGGCGTGGAATTTTATAACCACATATTTTTAAACAATATTATTGGAGACCGTCATGGAAACTACTTCCGCAAGAGACCTGCAAAAAGCAATGGCAAAGCGGCTCGCCCGCTTTGAGATCAACGATGATGTCCTCGAAAAAGTTTCAGCCCGCGTTGCGCGGAACGGGTTGAAAATCGGGGGCGTTGATTTCTGCCCCTATGGCATCTGCATCGACTATTTTTGCGAAAAGGAACTGTCTATCGACGAGCTTTTGGTGAACGAGAAGTACCGCGTCGTAAAGCTCTTTCCATATGGCATTCTGGTCGATGATCTGTTCCGCGTGCAGGTCGAAATGCACGTTCCCGAACTGGCCGAACACGGGCTTCGGGCATAGTCATGGAGCAATTGGCTGTGACACAGTCAAGGTCGGGCTACTTGCCCGACCGCACTGTGCATCTTCACCCCTTGGCGCGCTGCAACCTCGCCTGCAAGCACTGCTATTCACATTCAAATCCGCAGGCGTCGGACATGTTGTCCATGCGGGTTCTGGCCCCCGCACTCACGCAATTACGCGAAGAAGGGTATGAAGTGCTCAGTCTGTCGGGCGGAGAGCCGATGCTTTACCCCGAACTCGAAGACCTCACGCGCCATGCCAAAGCACTGGGTTTCCGTGTCGTTGCCATCAGTAACGGCTTCCGGATGAACGCCAAATTCGCGCCTTTGATTGACACCTTCGACGGCCTTGCGATCAGCTTTGACGGGCTGGAAAAGGTACACAACAAGGTGCGCTGCAATCCCCGCGCCTATGATATGGCGCTCAAGGGACTTGCCTATCTGGCCGACAGCGGAAAGCCGGTCGCCGCAGCCTATACCGTTTCCAAAGAGTCGTTGCGCGACATCCCCGAGTTCGTTGAAATCGCGGCGGACCTTGGTGCCCGCGCGGTCCAGTTGCGTCCGTTGGTCATGGCGGGTCGCGCCTCCGATGACTACGCGGACTATGCTTTGAACAAGGCTGACAGACACCGTTTGTGGCTCATCGGTCAGGCGCTTGGCGCCGCTTATGATGGCGAAATTGCAATCCACACTGACTTGGCACATGCCGACGACATCTACGCAAACAGGGATGCCTTTGCAGCGGTTCTGAATGGCTGCGCGCCGCAGCTTTCCGATCTGGTCAACCCGCTGGTGATTACGCCACAGGGCCAGATGTTGCCCTACACCTATGATTTCCCTAAGGAATACGCGCTGGGACACATCAGCGACATTGCCGACCGGAATACCGCCGGGATCAAAGCCGCTGCACCAAAGCTCAGGCGTCTGCTGCACTCCGTCTTTGACGATATCAGAACGCAGGACGATTTCATCGACTGGTTCGCGCATACCCGGGATTTTGCTCGGGGCGCCACCCTGACGGTGTGAGGCTATGAACCAGCGCTGCGCCGCCAACGAACAGGGGCGCTGCCGATGGCAACGCCCCTGTCTGCATTCCTGAAAGGCCGCGATTACTTTACAGTAATCCGCCCGTCGGTCATTGGCTTGTAAGGTGCATGTTCGGCCAGATACTCCGCCGTGACATCCGCCAGATCGGGGCCAAAATCATAGGCGTTCATGGCTGACTTGAACATGTCATAGCCATCGCCACCGTTACGCACATAGTTGTTGGACACAACACCATAGGTCGCAGCCATATCCACAGCCGCACCACCGATCATCACGTCGCTCACACGCGAACCGGCCGGCTGGCTTGCGTCAAAGGCAAAGGTCATACCCGCAACCTGCGGGAAACGACCGCCACCGTCCTCAACCTGACTGACACCGTTTTCCAATGCGGCAACCAGCGTTTCGCCCGTCACCTGAAATGTGGACAGCGTATTCTGGAACGGCAGCACAGTCAGCACTTCGCCCATTGTCACTTCGCCTGCGTCAATCGACGCCCGGATGCCGCCACCATTCTGGATCGCGACCTGAATGCCCTGATCGGCAACCCGCGCCAGCATGGCGTCAGCAATCAGCGTGCCCATGGAACATTCCATCGCGCGGCACACATCACGGTCCCCGCCAAGCGGTTCGTCAATGCTGGTCACGACCTTGCTGCGGATTTCCTCAAGCGGGGCCGCAGCCTCGGCGATGCGCGCCACGGTGCCTGCGTCCTCGGTTACAGCCGCGTCCATGATCAACGGCTCTCCAGCCGCCTCTGTGACATTGCCTTCATCGTCAAATGTGACGTTCAGCTCGCCCAGAAACTTGCCATAGGCATAGGCCTGTACGATCGCCGTGGAACCTACCATCGTCGGATAGGGGCCGGCCGCACGTTCGTCGGTATTGGACAGCAGCGTGTTGGAATGCCCGCCCACAATCACATCCACACCGGTGGTTTCCGCAGCGACCTTCTGATCCACATTGTAGCCCGAGTGGCTGAGCACGATAATCTTGTTCACGCCTTCGGCGGTCAGCTTGTCGACCTCGCCCTGAACGGCGGCAACCGGATCGGAAAAGGTGATGTTGTCACCGGGGCTGGCCAGTTCATCGGTATCTTGGGGCGTCAGACCGATCAGGCCCAGCTTTTCACCGCCACGTTCGATGATCGTGGACTTCGCCAGCTTATCCGCCAGCAGCGGTTCCGCCGACACATCCGCGTTGGACATCAGCACCGGAAAATTCACCGCATCCATGAACCCTTTGAGAACCTCGGGGCCATCATCGAATTCGTGGTTGCCCACGGTCATCGCATCATAGCCCATCTTGTTCATCATTTCGGCGGCAAGCATCCCTTTGTAATAGGTATAGAAAAGGGTGCCCTGAAACTGGTCGCCGCCATCCACAAGAATCGCGTTGTTGGTGCGGCTGCGCGCATCGGCAATGGCGCTCGTCAGACGGGCAGAGCCGCCAAAACATTCGCCTGCGGTGTTGTCCTCGGCAGAGCAGGGACCGTCATATTTGCTGATCGGCTCAAACCGGGCGTGGAAATCGTTTGTATGCAGAATTGTCAAATTGTAGTCGGCTGCGGCCATGCCTGTGGTCAGGCCAAGGGCGGCGACACTGGTAAGGAATCGTTTCATGTAAAGTCCCCCTAAGGAATGTGATGGCGCATGGTGGCGCGGTGCTGGCGCGGAGTCAAAGAGGATGTGATCCCGCCTGTGGTCCCCTTGCGTCAGCTGCCTGTGCAATAGGCACCACTTGACCCCAGGACATCTCAAGGGCATCACCCTATCCATGTTGATTTACAAAATATTCAGAACCGAAGAATGGGCAGTCCTGCGGGACAATGGCACCACAACCGGTGCCCCCATTGATGTGGCTGATGGCTATGTGCATTTTTCGACCGCCGAACAGGCCGCCGAAACTGCCGCGAAACATTTCGCAGGGCAGGATAACCTTATGCTGCTTGCGCTTGAGGCGGACGACCTTGGCAATGATCTGAAATGGGAAGTGTCGCGCGGCGATGCGCTTTTTCCCCATCTCTATCGTGATTTGCGCATAGAGGATGTGATCTGGGCCCAACCTTTGCCGCTGGTGGATGGCGTGCACCAGTTTCCTGCCGGTTTGGAAGAGGCCAGCAAGTGACCCGGTATATCGACCCCGATCGCGCGCAGTTTGATGCCTTCAAAGGCTTGGACCGTGACGCGCCGCTGAACATGCTCAACCTTGTGGCGCTGAACGATCTGGCGAATTATCCGGGCGATCATGATCTGGCCCGCGACGGGCTGACAGGGGCCGAAGCCTATCACATGTACGGCAAAGCAAGCGCCCCTGTGCTGGCGCGCGTTGGCGGCAGTATTGCATGGCGCGGTGCCTTTGACCTGACGCTGATCGGCCCCGCGGATGAAGTCTGGGATGTGATGTTCATCGCCGCCTACCCCAATGCCCATGCGTTTCTCGCGATGATCTCTGATCCCGAATACCAGAAGGCCGTTGTCCACCGTCAGGCCGCCGTGAGAACCTCGCGTCTGGTCCGCAGCCGCGCCTTGCCTGTAACGGATGGTTTCGCGTGAACGCGATGATGGAGCGGTTGGGCCTTGCAGCCCTTCACCGCCTTGACCCCGAAGCGGCCCACGGGCTGGCAATCCGCGCGCTTCAGGCGGGCCTTGCCCCTGCCCC
>JBARUV010000169.1:0-3735 GCA_049645905.1 Sulfitobacter sp. | reverse complement strand
GATTCCATCGAGGGCACGGGGTAGTCCGGCAACCCACGCATATGGGGGCGTGTAGGTTCATGGCAGATAATGAGCGCATCCGGCTGCCCTCCATGCACCAGCGCCAGCGTGACGCCGGAATAGCTGACGTGGAACAGGCTCCCCTGCCCCTCGATAATATCCCAGTGATCCGGCTCGTTGTCCGGCGTCAGGTATTCCACCGCTCCTGCCATAAAGTCGGCGATGACAGCATCAAGCGGCACACCGGAACCTGTGATCAAAATTCCGGTCTGTCCGGTTGCGCGAAATGTGCATTTCATACCTTTGCCGCGCATCGCCTCATCCAGCGCGAGGGCGGTATACATCTTGCCGGCGGAACAATCCGTACCCACAGCCAGCACCCGCTTGCCGGTACGTTTCTTGCCGTTGGCAATCGGGTATTCAACATTGGGGACACGCACGTCATGCAACGTCCGCCCGTTTACCTGGCTGGCAGCAACCAGATCGCCTTCATTGGTCAGCAGGTTATGCAAACCCGACGCCAGATCATACCCCATGCCCAGCGCCTCAATCAGCACCGCTTTCCACGCCTGAGAAATATAGCCGCCACGATTGGCAACTCCGATCACCAGCGTCTTGGCGCCAGCTTCCCTTGCCTCGGCCAATGACATGTCTTTCAGCCCAACATCAGCTTTGCAGCCTTCCATGCGGAACTGCCCGACCGCGTTGTCAGGCCGCCAGTCCTTGATCCCTTGCGCGACTTTGGCAGAAAGTTGATCAGGCGCATCGCCCAGAAATAACAGATATGGTGTTTCGATCATGGCGAATGCTCCCGCAGATGGATTCGGGGCATATTGGGCGATCTCCTACGCAACTCAATTGCGAAACACACGGGCTGGTGAAAAAAAGTGCGAAATCTTTCGACTGATCTGGCAAAACGCGCAAAAATCTTGCGGGCGGGATGCGGGTGGGATGAGTAGCCTCCATCGCGTCAGGCATTACCTAGGCGATACGGTAAACGCTGGCCTCAGGACGAAGAAAAGTGGACCACGATCAGATTGCCGCAGCGCAGAATAAGCTTGCAGTACGCCGCGCAGCTTTATACCCACAGGGTAACCTAAAACGACACAATATTACCCAAAGGATCACGTTCATGAGCTTCCGACTTCAGCCTGCGCCCCCTGCCCGTCCCAACCGCTGCCAGTTGTTCGGCCCCGGTTCCAACACCAAACTCTTTCCCAAAATGGCAGCCTCGAATGCGGACGTGATCAACCTTGATCTGGAAGACAGCGTGGCACCCAGCGACAAGGACAGTGCCCGCGCAAATATCATTGCGGCGATCAAGGATAACGACTGGGGCAACAAGACCCTGTCCGTCCGCATCAACGGTCTAGACACACCGTATTGGTACCGCGATGTGGTTGACCTGCTGGAACAGGCCGACGAACGCCTCGACCAGATCATGATCCCAAAGGTCGGCTGCGCAGCGGATATCTATGCCGTTGACGCATTGGTCACAGCGATTGAGGCCGCCAAAGGCCGCACCAAAAAGATCGCTTTTGAGGTGATCATCGAATCCGCCGCTGGCATCGCCCACGTCGAAGAGATCGCCGCCTCCTCCCCCCGACTGCAGGCAATGAGCCTTGGCGCTGCTGATTTCGCCGCTTCAATGGGCATGCAGACCACGGGCATCGGTGGGACGCAGGAAAACTACTACATGTTGCGCGAAGGCCAGAAAAGCTGGTCCGATCCGTGGCACTGGGCGCAGGCCGCCATCGTCGCCGCCTGCCGGACCCATGGTGTTTTGCCGGTGGACGGTCCGTTCGGCGACTTTTCCGATGATGAAGGTTTCCGCGCGCAGGCGCGCCGCTCCGCCACGCTGGGCATGGTTGGCAAATGGGCAATTCACCCCAAACAGATTGCGCTGGCAAACGAGGTTTTCACTCCTTCCGAAGAGGCCGTGAACGAAGCCCGCGAGATCCTTGCCGCGATGGAAACCGCCAAGGCCAACGGTGAAGGCGCGACAGTCTACAAGGGCCGGTTGGTTGATATCGCGTCGATCAAACAGGCCGAGGTTATTGTGAAACAATCAGAGATGATTGCAGGGTCGTGAACGGACCCCGCTCCCGGTCGGGTCAGTGGTTTAGGCCAGATATTCTCTGAAATGCGCCAACGTGCGTTCCCATGACAGTTCCGCCATCGCTTCGTCATAGCGGGGCGTGCTGTCATTGTGGAACCCGTGGTTGGCCCCTTCATAGATGTAGGCCTCATAGACCTTGTCATTCGCTTTGAGCGCAGCTTCGTATGCGGGCCAACCCGCGTTCACCCGCTCATCCAGCGCGCCGTAATGCAACAGCAAAGGCGCCTGAATTTTCGGTACATCTTCCGCCGCAGCCTGGCGCCCGTAGTAGGGCACTGCTGCCTTTAGTTCGGGATAGGCAACCGCCGCCGCATTCGCAACGCCGCCCCCGTAACAGAAACCGGTGATACCGACATTTCCTGTCGACCCGTCATGGGACATCAGGAATTCCACTGCCGCGAAAAAATCGTTCATCAGCTTGGTACTATCCACAGTCTGTTGCAATTCGCGCCCTTCGGCGTCGTTGCCCGGATAGCCCCCAACAGAGGTCAGACCATCCGGTGCAAGCGCCATAAACCCTGCTTTGGCCAATCGTCGCGCCACATCTTCGATGTATGGGTTCAGGCCGCGATTTTCGTGCACCACAACAACGGCGGGCAATTTGCCTTCCTCCCCGGCGGGTCGCACCAAGTACCCGCGCACTTCCCCGTGGCCATTGGGCGAGGGGTACGTGATGTATTCAGGCACGATATCGGGGTCATTAAACGACACCTGCTCGGCCAGCGCATAATTCGGCGCCATCATTCCTAAAATGGTGCTTGCGGTCATGCCTGCAACTGCGAATTTTGCGGCACCGTCCAGAAATTGCCGTTTGGTGATCATGCCGTGGGCGTAAAAGTCGTAAAGTTCCAGAAGTTTTGGGTCGAAGTCTTTGGCAGTCAAACGTGTCATCCCAGAGTCCCCTATTTGAAAAATCTGACTGAGGATAACATGCCGCGCAGAGCACCAATGACAACTTTTTGTTATTGGGAACCGGTGCCGGAATTACCGCTGCGGTCGACGTTAAATCGCAGACGGCTGAATCTGAACGATCTCATGGTCGCCCACGCCGGTTTCACTGGATATGGAGTACTGCAGGGCGAAGAGGGAAAGGGCAGCAACGACACCCAAAAGACCGGACAGGCTAAAATTTACGAATACCATCACAATCACTTTCCTGACAAATTTCGGCCACATTCTGCTGCCGTATTTTGCGCACCCCGGCCCGATCCGTAAAGCAAGCAACAGGAAACATACTGTTTCTCCCTGCACCCCGCCCTGATTTTGCCGCATTTGGCGCTGTACCCGCGATCAAATTGTGACAGATAGCGCGTCATGAATACCGACGTTCTGCCCGCCCTGATCCTGTTTGCCTTTGTCAGTTCCGTGACGCCGGGGCCGAACAATCTGATGCTGATGGCTTCGGGTGCGAATTTCGGCTTTGTCCGGACCGTCCCGCATATTGTCGGAATCTCACTGGGGTTCTTGGTGTTGATGGCGCTGACCGGACTGGGGTTGGTGCAGGTCTTTGAACTCTTTCCAATCAGTTACATCGTGCTCAAAGTGCTCTGCGTCTTTTCTATGATTTGGCTTGCACGGAAAATCGCCCACGCGGCCCCTGTTGAAAAACGCTCTGA
>JBARUV010000168.1:0-16276 GCA_049645905.1 Sulfitobacter sp. | reverse complement strand
GGCCAGACTGGACGGGGGCCACTGTGGACCCCGTCTCAATTTCGGGTTCTGCGGTCGGTTCCAGCGCATCGACCTTGGCCAAATCGATCCGGTAGACGACGGTGAAACCGTTCTTGCAAGTGCGTGCACCGGTCTCGACCAGGATGCCTTCCTTCAGGAACGCGCGCACGGTTCTCTTAACGGTGGTCTCCCCCAGTTCGGTGTGCCGCTGGATTGTGCCCTTCGAACACCAGATGCCCGAACCATCGTCTGACGCCTTGTCGGCCAAGAACATGATGATCTGCTTGCGCGTTGCGCTGCCGAACTTCCGTTCCGCGCATGTGTTTGCGACCCGCCAGCTCATTGGAAGGCCCCGAATTGCGCAAAGACGTGCGAATTTTGTACAGCTTTTGTACGAGATTTCTGCCATTCCCGCCGAATTCGTCGCGAAAGCTCACGGGGCTTTCTGCAAGTTCCTGCACAAAGCCCTGCAAATAAGTCATATTTTATAGGTGTTTGTGGTGACCCCGATTGGATTCGAACCAATAACCTGCCCCTTAGGAGGGGGCTGCTCTATCCAGTTGAGCCACGGGGCCACGCACATCTTTTGCGCCAACCTGGTTGCGGTGGCAAGCAGCTAGCTTGGGGATCAGATCGGAAACAAGTATACGATCCATTACAGAGTACCAATTTTTCTCTGGGGCCGTGAATATCGCAAAGGCCTTTGTATCCCCGTGACACAGTGGTTAAGCTGAGGCTGAAGCAAAAGGGTAAGCCTAACGTGACCGAATCCCTCCAAAACGTAAACCCGCGCCGCCAACTGACACTCCGGGATGTTTCTGATGCCTGCGGAGTTTCTGAAATGACCGTCAGCCGTGTGTTGCGCAATCGCGGCGATGTCTCGGCTTCGACACGCGAACGGGTCCAGAAGGCGGCCAAGGAACTGGGCTATGTGCCCAATCAAATCGCCGGATCTCTGGCCAGCCAGCGTGTCAATCTGGTGGCGGTGATCATTCCGTCTCTGTCCAACATGGTCTTTCCCGAAGTGCTGAACGGCATTAATCAGGTGCTCGAAGACACGCCATTGCAACCCGTTGTGGGCGTCACGGATTATATGCCGGAAAAGGAAGAGCGCGTCTTGTATGAAATGCTGTCCTGGCGACCCTCGGGCGTTATCATTGCCGGGCTTGAGCATTCGGACGCCACCTGCGCGATGTTGAGCAATGCAGGTATTCCGGTGGTCGAAATTATGGATACCGACGGCAGGTGTATCGACGCGATGGTGGGTATTTCGCACCGTCGGGCAGGGCGCGAGATGGCTAATGCAATCTTGAAAGAGGGTTATGAACATATCGGGTTCATGGGCACGAAAATGCCGCTCGATCACCGCGCGCGCAAACGTTTCGAAGGGTTTACCGAGGCGCTGGCCAAGGGCGGAATAGAGATCGAGGACCGTGCGTTCTATTCTGGAGGGTCGGCGTTAGCCAAAGGTCGTGAGATGACCCAGGATATGCTCGAGCGGTCGCCGGATCTGGATTTCCTGTATTACTCCAATGACATGATCGGCGCGGGCGGGTTATTGTATCTGATTGATCAGGGTATCGATATTCCCGGCCAGATCGGATTGGCGGGTTTCAACGGTGTTGAATTGTTGCAAGGATTGCCCCGACAACTCGCGACGATGGATGCTTGTCGGATCGAGATTGGCCAAACCGCCGCGCGTATTGTGTTGAACCAGACGCTGGATGATCCTGATGCGGATATTCAGACTCAAGTGACGTTGACGCCCAAGCTGTCACTCGGCGATACCCTGCGCCGCAACCGGCGCGGATGAGCGCGCTTACACTGACCAACACTCAAGCGCGGCAGATCTTTCTGGACCGCCATTTGCTGAGCGACGCCCCTCAGGGGGAGGCTAAGGGGGCGGCTCTGCTGGATATCATCCATCAGCTGGGGTTTGTGCAACTGGATAGCATCAACACGGTTGCGCGCGCGCATGACCTGATCCTGTGGTCACGGCGGCCCCGGTATCGGCCAAAGGCCCTGAAGTCGCTTTACGAGAAAGACCGCGCGCTGTTTGAGCATTGGACACATGATGCGGCCGTCATTCCCATGGACTTTTATCCCCACTGGCACCTGCGACGGGAACGGGATGCCAAACGATTGAAATCACGGTGGCGCGAAGGTCGCAGGGATGGATTTGAATCGCAGTTCCAGACGGTGCTGGACCATATCCGCGAAAACGGGCCCTGCAGTTCATCTGACGTCGGCAAAGATGAAACGCGCGGGTCGGGCGGCTGGTGGGATTGGCACCCCTCAAAAACCGCGCTTGAATATCTGTGGCGCAGTGGGGCGCTCGCTGTGATCGGGCGGGATGGTTTCAAGAAACGATATGACCTGACAGAACGCGTGCTGGAAAAGGCAACCTACGACCCTGCGAACGCGCCGGATGAGAGGAAAACAATTCATTGGTGTTGTGATCAGGCGCTGGCGCGACTGGGTTTTGCTACACATGGCGAACTGGCAGCGTTTTGGGCGCACATCACTCCGGCTGAGGCGAAAAACTGGTGTGTAAGCGAGAGCCGCGCGGGGCGGTTGGTCGAGGTTCAGATTACAGGTGCAGATGGCAGTATCAAACCTGCCTATGCGCGTCCCGGCCTGGAAAGTGCCCCGGCGTTGGAGAAGACCCCCAGCAATCGTTTGCGGATCCTCAGTCCGTTCGATCCTGCGCTGCGGGACCGCAAGCGCGCGGCGCGGCTCTTTGGGTTTTCCTATCGGGTAGAAATGTTCGTACCCGAACAGCAGCGCATTTTTGGATATTATGTCTTTCCGGTGATGCAAGGGGACCGGTTGGTCGCGCGGGTGGATATGAAAGCGTTTCGCGATCAGGATACCCTGCGCATCCGCGCCTTATGGCCCGAACCCAAAGTGCACTGGGGGACCCAGCGCCAGCGGGCGTTCGAGGGGGAGATCCAGCGGTTGGTCCGGTTGGCTGGCGTGTCGCAGATCGCCTTTGAGGACGGCTGGCTTCAGCCGTCAGCGCAACATCAGTTCTGACAGGCTCTCTGCAGCGACGACAAGCCTGTCATGGTGATCAAAAAGTTCGTCCAGCGAGATTCTTTGCGTCGGGGCGTGCAACGACAGCGTGGACGCAAGGCGACCCAGATCGTCCAGAACCGGAACCGCAATTGCTACCATGCCTTCCATGAACTCTTCGTCATCCGTCGAGAATCCACGATCGCGGGTCTTGGCAAGTTCTTCGTGGAGTGCGCCCGGATCGGTCAGCGTCTTGCCGGTATGCTGATCCAGAATCGCTGACGCCAGGTATTTTGCCAACAGGTGCGGCGCAAGCGATGACAGGTACATCTTGCCGCTGGCGGTGCAGTGAAAGGGAACGGTCGTGCCTACAGGAAACTGTATCCGCAACGGCCATTTTGTTTCGACCCGGTCAAGGTAGACCATGCCATCGCGATCAGGTGTGGCGAGGTTGCAGGTTTCACCGACGTCTTCAGTCAGCGCGTTCAGGACAGCCAGCCGCACGGTTCGTAACCGCGAAGAGGACAGAACGTTCATCGACATCCTGCGCAGTCGCTGCCCCGCAGCATAGGACCGCCCGTCTATATCGCGTTGCAAGAAACCTTCCTGTTCCAGCCGATGGAAAAGACGGTGGATTGTCGGTTTTGGCAGACCCAGTACTTCGTTAGCAGCAGTGGGCGTCATGGGAACCCCCATCCTTGCTATTTCCTCAAGCAACAGCAGCAACCGCAAATTGGTTGGTATTGTCTTGTCAGAAATACCGGCATCATCCATTTACAAGCAGCCTCCTCAATTCAGTCCCGACCCTGCTCTCGCAGGGCTCTCTCGCTTCAACTACCGCCAGATAGCAGTTCATAGATACCACCACCGGGCAGCAGCGTCTTGGACAGGGAAGGGAAGATGGCCACACAGAACCAGACCGCAACCAGAGACACCAGATACATCGTCGCGTAACGCAACAGCCGGAAGTAGGGTACGCCCGTCACTCCCGACGCCACATAAAGGTTTAAACCATAGGGCGGTGTAATGAAACCGATAGACGCGCCAACAAGGAAGATTACCGCAAACTGGATCGGATCAACGCCGACTGAGTGTGCAATGGGCGCGAGGATCGGTGCCAAAATGATCGTTACAGGAAGAGATTCAAGGATCATACCTGCCACAAACACGATAGCCATGGCAGTGAACAATACGGGGTAGTACCCGCCCATGCCTCGTACAAAGCCGCCGATCACTTCTTGCGCGCCCAACAGCGACAGGATTTGCTGCATCACAACCGACACCGCAATCAGTGGCGCGAGGATACCCGTGATCTGTGCAGACCGCACCACGATCGAGGGAATATCAAGCGGGGTGAATCCTTCGACAACGACCATGGAAGCCAGTGATCTGTCTTCGGGTGGCGTTTCAGAATTGTTGCCCATCAACTTGTTCAGCGGCCAGCTCAGCACGCCCACGATGATACAGAAACCTACGGTAACACCCGCCGCTTCAGTCGGAGAGAACTTGCCGGTGTAGATACCCCAAAGCACCAGACCGATGGCAAAGAACCCCAACCAAGCACCCACAGCAGTTTTGAAGACGCGCCAGGGTGACAGGGTGATGAGGAAGCCCCAGCCGTTGCGGTAGCAGATGATGAAACACGCAACCATCATTGCCAGCACCATCAGCGTGCCGGGCACAAGACCCGCGATGAAAAGGTCCGAAATCGGAAGGTTCATCAGGAACCCGTAGACAATAAAAATGATCGACGGTGGAATGATAATGCCGACCGTGCCGCCTGCGGCCGCAGTCGCCGCAGAGAAGCGTTCGTCATAGCCGCCTTTGACCATTTCAGGGTGCAGCATCGAGCCGATGGTGGCTGTTGTCGCAGAGTTCGAGCCGGAGATCGCCGCAAACAAACCACAGGCGCCGATGGCTGCCATTGCCAGACCACCACGCATCCATCCAAGGCACGAATAGGCAAAATCCGACAGGCGTTTGGCAATCCCTGATTTGTTGATCAGGTCCCCGGTCAGAATGAAGAGTGGCATCGCCAATAGGGCAAAGCCGTCTTTGAACACGTTGAGCATTTCGGATCCGGTATTATCGAGCGTCAGATCCATCACAAAGCTACAGCCCACCACCCAGTAGAAAATGATCAGAAGCACGGGTGTGCCCAACATGAACAGCACGGTCACCGCCAGCGAAATGAGTGTAATCCAGGTACCATCAGTCATCAGACATCTCCTCCGATTACCGCTTGTTCGATCAACGGTTCGCGGTTTTTGAATTTTGTGATATCTTCGACCGTGTTTTCGATCACGCGTCCTGCCATCATGGTAAAGCAAACCGGCATCGTAACGATGAACCACCAGCGCATGACGTTATCTGTCCCCAGAACAATCGCAAAATTATCATAGGTGTTGATCGTCACGCGTGCCGTGGTGGTGACGACGATAATGCAGAACAGAAACCACAACACGTTGTCGAGCAACAGGCAGATCAGCTGTCCCTTGGGTGACATCTTGGTGCGGAATTCCGCGAAACTGAGGTGTGTTCTGAGCCGTACGTTAAAGGTACATCCGAACCATGCCATGACCATAAACAAGAGCGGCGGGATGGTCGTCGACCAGGGCACCTGGCCCCCCCAGGCTTCGGGCCACCACGACAGGGTTGGACCAAATCGTTGCAGGACGCCGACAAAGATGATCAGGGCGATAATAATATAGGTCCAGACGATGATGGTCCGTTCCAGATGGCGATCAAGCCATGCGACTTTCTTGTAGACGAAATAGACCAGCAAACCACCAAGCATGGTAATCGGCGTAAAAACCCACCACGCGGCAGGCGATCTGTATGCTGTCACGGTCTTGTAGGAAATATCACCACTCAGCGTATCCCCTATAATGGTAACGGCGTCGGCCCATATCGACATGAATGTTCCCTCCCGGAAGTCTGTCGCATCCAGCCCTTTCAGGTTGGACTTGCAAAAGAGGCCGGCCCCAAAAGAGCCGGCCCCAATCTCAATGCTGTTGCAAAGGGATTATGCCTTCCACCAGCGCCGCGGCTCAACGTTCTCAGGCAACGTATCACCGGGAATCGTACGCACTTCGTCGTAGATTTCCTGATAGGTGTCGGCACCACCCTGCCAGTTGTTGATACGCTCGCGCCATTCTTCCCACAACTGTGGTTGGTATTCGGGCGAACACATTTCCTCGGCCTTTTTGAGTTCGGCCTCGGACAGGAAGGCGTTACGCACGTTATTTTGGGCAAAGATCGTGCCGGGCAGCTGCGGGTCAGACTGACCTACAGTATTGACCAGCGCCGCCTCGTTTGCGGCCTGTACATGCACCTGCGCAAGGTACGAGCTTTCCAATACGGCGTCCTGAAGCTCGCCGCTGAGACCGTCAAAGACACCAGCGTTCATCGCTGTATGCTCTGTGCCGCAGAAGAAGTTCAGGTTTACCGACTGGGATACAACCGGTGACATGTTGGCGTAAGCCACGGCAGATGCCCATGTTTCCGCACCGTCGATCAGGCCTTGCTTGAGACCGTCAAGGGTTTCTTCCCACGCAACCGGAACCGGGTTCAGGTTCATCGCAGTCATGGCGATGCGGCCAAGCTGTGTGCCGGTAACGCGGTTCTTGGTGCCTGCAAGCTGGTCAACGGACGTAACCGTTGGTTTGTCTTCCCATGCCAGACCCAGTTGGATCCCGCGCAGTTCTGCATGGCTGAACAGGAATTTAAGGCCATGGCGGCGCTCGTAAGGTTCACGCAGCAAGGTCTCAGATTTGGGCGAGTACAGGAAGTGGAACTGGTCCGCGCGGTTACGGAACATGTAGGCATAATCCAGGACGTTAAGGTAGGGCGCGCCACCAGCAGAGTTCTGGGTGGAAGCCGCATAGATGTCGACGATCCCTTGCTGACACTTCTCAACGCAGGAAACCTGACCACAGATCTGATTGTCACCAATAAATTCGATACGGATCTCGCCGTCTGTGCGCGCTTCCAGATCCTGTGCAAACACAAGCGCGCCGGCGCGTTCGATCAGAAGGTTGCGGGCGTTGAAACCGGCCGCACCAAACTTGAACGTATGCTTGGCTTCTTTTGCGAAACGCTTGTCGTAGGTCGATTCGGCCGCTTTCGCGAGGTTGCCTAGGCTCATCGCGCCGCCGAACGTGCCTGCGGCCAGCAATGTTGAAGACATGCCGTACTGGCCTGCCAGCTTGAACACGTCGCGTCGCGAAATGCCTTTCAGTTTGTCTTGGATACTCATGTGGTTCCTCCCGGTTGAGTAAGTTTGTCAATTAATGAGACTTTTTGTTTCAAAAAAGGCTAGTATGAAAATCGGCATCTGTATACAGTTTTCTGCATTCAGACGGGGGAATCTTTGGAATGATCGCAGACTATATTGTTGTGGGTGCGGGGTCGGCGGGGTGCGTAGTGGCAAACAGGCTCAGTGCGGACCCAAAGAACAAAGTGATTCTGCTGGAGGCTGGAGGACGGGATTGGAACCCGTGGATCCACATCCCGGTCGGCTATTTCAAGACCATCCACAATCCGTCAGTCGACTGGTGTTACAAAACGGAACCTGACAAAGGTCTCAATGGCCGCTCTATTGAATGGCCCCGTGGCAAGGTTCTGGGCGGCTCGTCCTCGCTGAATGGTCTGCTGTATGTGCGCGGGCAACCACAAGACTATGATCGCTGGCGCCAGATGGGCAATGACGGATGGAGCTGGGATGAAATTCTGCCGCTGTTCAAGCGCGCGGAAAACAACGAGCGCGGGGCCGATGAATATCACGGCGATCAAGGGCCGTTGTCGGTGTCCAACATGCGAATACAGCGTCCGATCACCGATGCATGGGTCGCCGCAGCACAGGCCGCAGGATATAAATTCAACCCCGATTACAACGGTGCCGATCAGGAGGGCGTGGGGTTCTTCCAACTGACCACCCGCAACGGCAGGCGCTGTTCCGCGGCAGTGGCTTATCTCAATCCTGCCCGGTCCCGTGATAACCTCGAGATTATCACCCACGCGCAGGTCGACCGGGTGCTGGTCGAAGACGGCGTTGCCAAGGCGGTTGTCTACACAGACCGCGCAGGCAGGGAACAGACCGTGCGAGCGGCGCGTGAAATTATCCTGTGTGGTGGGGCTATCAACTCCCCCCAGCTTTTGATGTTGTCGGGCATTGGCGAGGCTGATCAGTTAGCCCAGCACGGCATCGAGGTCAAAAATGATCTCAACGGTGTGGGCAAGAACATGCAGGACCACCTTCAGGCGCGACTGGTTTACAAATGCAACGAGCCGACCTTGAACGATGAGGTCAGCAGCCTGTTCGGTCAGGCCAAGATCGGGCTGAAGTATCTGATGTTCCGCGCCGGTCCCATGACCATGGCGGCGAGCCTTGCTACTGGTTTCCTAAAAACCCGCGCTGATCTGGAAACACCTGACATCCAGTTCCATGTGCAGCCTCTGTCAGCCGAAAACCCCGGTAAGGGGGCTGACAAATTCTCCGCCTTCACAATGTCGGTGTGTCAACTGCGGCCGGAAAGTAAGGGCGAGATCAGATTGAACTCTGGTAAACCGCGCGACTATCCCAAGATCATACCGAACTATCTATCGACCAAAACCGACTGTGACACGATTGTGGAAGGCGTCAATATCGCCCGGCGTATTGCCCGCTGCGCGCCTCTTACCTCCAAGATCAGTGAAGAATTCCGTCCTAACGCAGACTTGCCGATGGATGATTATGACTCAACGTTGAACTGGGCTCGCAGCAACACAGCCTCGATCTATCACCCGACCGGAACCTGCAAGATGGGGCAGGGCAAGGACGCTGTGGTTGACGCCCGCCTGAGGGTACACGGCATCAAGGGGCTGCGGGTGGCAGATTGTTCAATCATGCCTGAGATCGTTTCGGGCAACACAAACGCGCCAGCCATCATGATCGGCGAAAAAGCAAGCGATATGATCCTGGAGGACGCGCGGAGGTAAAGTCCTCAGAGCCTTCGCGGTGCAAGGCTTTCGTGGAACCAAGTCAAATAGGTGTAAATGGAAAATACCGGGCGACCCGTTGCCGCTGCAATATCTGCTGCATAAGGAACCATATTCGTGCATTCCAATAGCACTGCGCCGATGTCCTGATTTTCCCGAACCAGTTTTGTTGCCGCTGTGACCATATCGCGCCGCGCCGCCTCAACATCCAAGTCTGTTTTATTATTCAGAATTGTGCGGGCAAAGTCGCTGGTATCGACACCCTGAATCGGCGTACCCGGCTGCACCCCCGCAATCGTCAAGTGTTGGGTGCTCAACGTCCTTGCCGAAATGGTTAAAATGCCAATCTTTTGGTCGGATGCCAACATCGCGGCAATCTGCGGCGCCTGCTCCAGCGATGAGGCCGCTACGGGCACGCCAAGGGCTTGGGCAAGGCGCGGACGGATCAGCGCGAGAAAGCCGCAGGTGGTGGCGATGCCCGTGCAACCTTCCGCAACAAGCTTTTGACCCGCCGCGATAAATGCCTGCACAAACGGCTCCACATCTTCGCAGACAACTGCCTGCGGCGTTGCACCGGGCACGACGGCAAACTTTACCTCAAAGGGCCATGTCTCCGGATTGCCGATGTCCCCTGTGATGCGGGGAAAGCGGCTGTCGAGCATCAGGATACCGATGCGGGCGGGTACTTGAGTTGCCATAGGTCGCCTTTTGAAGGAACGTTGCCTAAGCGTGCCGCAGGACCGGCCCGAAAGGCAATGCCCCTAATCGAGAACTGACATCTTCGCGCGGTGTTGTACTACGCTCCATTTCTGCAAGACTGGTCCAAAATAGAAATCTTGAGGAACTCTTGATGATCCGCCCCGTGAAACACCTTAGTCGTCGGCAATCGTGAACGGTCCTATTTATGCACCGTATCTTTTGGCTGGCTTCGACCCATGCAAGATTGTGCCTCATCGCGGGGCTGGCTGGTGGCCTCTTGTTGCCGGGGATTGCCGCCGCGATGGTGCCGTGGCTGCCGCATATGGTCGCCGCGCTGCTGACCACCACCGCCCTGCGTATCGGGCTGCGGGCTGCGCTTGGCGCAATGCGGGATCTGGCTTGGGGGCTTGGAGCGGTATTTGTTCTGCAAATGGGCGTGCCGCTGGTTCTGTTCGGGATGCTGCATGCGGTGGACCTGCACCGGACACCTGCTGCGCTGGCGATCCTTTTGACCGCCTCCGCACCTGCGATCACAGGCAGTGTAAACCTCGCCTTGTTGATGAAGCAGGACGCGGGCCGGATGATGCAAGTCCTTGTTTTAGGCACGGCAGCCTTTCCGCTGACGGTGCTGCCAATACTGGCGTTGCTGCCGCAACTTGGTCCGGCGCGCGAGGTGGTGATGGCAGCGCTAAATCTGCTGGTGGTGATCGTCTTGGCAACGGGGGCGGGTTTTGCCTTGCGCGCGTGGTTCTTTCCAAAGCCAAACGCGGGACAGGTCAAGGCGCTGGACGGGTTGTCGGTTCTGGCCTTTTCGCTGATTGTGATCGGGTTGATGGCTGCCCTGAACCCCGCACTGCGCAGCGACCCGCAAACGGTGATAAAATGGGCGGTGCTGGCCTTTGCACTCAGTTATGGAATGCAATTTCTGACGTTGATTGCGTTACGCACTACAGGGTTGCGGGCGGTGGCGGGGCTATTGGCAATCGGTGCGGGCAACCGCAACATCGCCATCTTCCTTGTGGCATTGCCAGCCGACGTGCTCGCCCCGCTGATGGTGTTTATCGGCTGCTGGCAATTGCCGATGTATCTGACGCCGCTGTTGCTGCCACGCCTCTACCACCGGGCACTGCGCAATGACTGAAATGCCCCTGATCCGTACCGTGGGCCTCTCCGGCGTTCTGGTGACTTTTGCTGACAGGATGGACGATGCCGCCAATCGCGCCGCGCTTGCCTTTCGCGCCCAAGTCGCCGCGCAAGACTGGCCTGACGTCATTGAAGTTTCCACATCGCTGGTCTCCACGTTCATCGAGATCGATCTTGCCATAACTCCGGCGGCAGAGATATCGGGCCGCCTCGCTGATCTGTTGCAGACGCGGGACTGGCTCAAGGCACCGCTACCCGATGGCCGCACCCTTTGGCATGTCCCAACTGTCTATGGCACAGATCTTGCCCCTCAACTGGAAGAAGCCGCCGCTGTCGCAGGCGTTGATCCGGATGAGGCGATCCATCAAATCTCAACGTCGCGGGTGCGGGTATTGACCATTGGCTTTGCCCCCGGCCAACCTTATCTGGGCGAACTGGACGAGATTTGGAATATCCCCCGCCAGGAAGGGTTGACTGCTTCGGTGCCGTCCGGGGCCTTGGTGATCGCAATTCGTCAGTTGATAATTTTCACCAATGCATCGCCCACCGGGTGGCGTCACATCGGACAAACTGCATGGGAAAATTTCCGCCCCAAGAGCGATCATCCTTTTGCCCTGTCACCGGGGGACGAACTGGTATTCCCCGCCGTTAGTCGCGAGGAGTTGATGAAGATCAAGGTGCAGGACACTTCCGGCGCTGGTGGGGCGACGTCCGAGGTGCTGACATGAGCCCCGCCGCTTTGCAGGTCATTCAGGGAGGACCGTCTTTGAGCGTTCAGGACCTCGGTCGCCCCGGTTACCGGGCGCAGGGACTGACCACCGCAGGCGCAATGGACACGCTCGCGCTCTACGAAGGGGCCGCACTTTTGGGGCAATCCGCAACTCTCGCCGCTATCGAAATGGCTGGTAGTGGTGGGGTGTTTCAGGCTTCTCAGGATATTCGCATTGCCCTTACTGGCGCAGTGATGGCCGCGCAGATCGACGGTGCCGCAATTGCATGGAATGCCAGCCACCAGTTGCCAGCAGGTACCAAACTGAGCATCGGTGGGGCACGTTCGGGCAGCTACGGGTACCTTCATCTGGGAGGTGGTATTGATACGGCCCCCGTGATGGGAGCGCGGGCCACGCACTTGCGGGCCGGTATCGGGCAGGCATTGCAATCCGGCGATCACCTTCCCATTGGCACGGACAAGGGCCGCGATACGGGGTTGGGGTTGCCTTTGGACACGAGGTTTCAGGGTGGAAAGCTGCGGTGCGTTGCGTCGATGCAGACAGATTCATTCACGTCTGATGTGTTGGAGCGTTTCAGCAAGACTGAGTTTCGCCGCGATCGGCGCGCTAATCGTATGGGCATTCGGATGGATCACGACGGCGCGGGTTTTTCGACCTCTGATGCCCTCAGTATTGTGTCCGAAGTTACAGTGCCCGGTGACATACAGCTTACCGGTGACGGTGCGCCCTTTGTCCTGATGTGTGAATGCCAGACTACGGGAGGTTACCCCCGCATCGGCACTGTGATCCCCTGTGACCTTCCGCGTATTGCACAGGCGCCTGCGGGTGCGGCCATCACCTTTGAGTTCGTCGAAATCGAGGCGGCCATTGAGTCAGAGCGGCGTTATCGGGACATGCTGAAGGCATTGCCGGGGTCTGTATTTCCGCTGGTCCGCAATCCTGCGGACATTCCGGATTTGCTGGGGTATCAACTGGTGGACGGGGCGGTTTCTGCTGGTGCCGATCCTTTTAAATAGGAGTGCTGTGTCATGGCGTTTGTCGATCTGAATGCGGATATGGGCGAAAGCTTTGGCTCCTGGAAAATGGGCGATGACGCAGCTTTGCTCAATATCGTGACTTCGGCTAATATTGCCTGCGGCGGTCATGCGGGTGATGCGGATGTCATGGCTGCAACGATGGCACTGGCACATCAGAACAGCGTTGGCATTGGTGCGCATCCGGGGTTCATGGATATTGCGGGCTTTGGGCGCAACCGTATGTCGGTGCCACGCAGGACACTGCAAAATCAGGTGCGCTATCAGGTTGCCGCGCACATCGGCATGGCACGCAGCGTCGGTGCGACGGTGCGGCACCTCAAACTCCATGGCGCGATGGCCAACATGGCATCCGAGGACGAGTCACTGGCCCGCGATCTCTACGAAGCCGCGTTGAGCGTTGCACCCGACCTGATCATCATGGTGTTGGCGGCGACGGCACAACAGGATGCGGTGCGGGGGCTGGGCTGCACATGGGCCGGAGAGATTTTTGCCGACCGCGCCTATAACGACGACGCCACCTTGGTGGATCGGTCGTTGCCCGGTGCTGTCATCCATGATGCGAAAATGGCAGGGCGGCGGATGGTCGACATGGTGCAGGCCGGCGCGATCATAACACAAAGCGGCAAACAGATTTCGACGCAGATCGACACGATTTGCCTGCATGGCGATACTGCCGAGGCGGTTCAGATCGCTGGGTCCGTCCGCGACACACTCAAGGCCGCAGGCATTGAGCTGCGCGTTTTCGAGGGTCACAAACCTTAGCGCCGTTCCAATCCTTTGGGCACAGCAACCGCGCCTCAGACGGCGCGCTGTCTGTCCATAACGAGGTCTGACAAATCACGCGTGGCATCCCGTGCAGATTTTGAGAGAGTTCGGATATCAGTGCTGATCTGAAGGAAACCCCGCCCTGCATCACCGACGCGTGCAGCTTCTATCGACGCATTGATGGAGATAAAGTAAATCTGTTTGCTGATGCGATCTAACCCGCGCAACGCTTCACCTGCTTGATGGGCATGGCTTCTTTGCTTCTTCTGCACAAAGGTGATGAACAGCGCCCGATATGCATCCACCGCAGTTTCGACCGCAGGGTGAAGCGATCCGGTGATTTGTTCCAGTAAACTGTTCCTGCCAGCGCGATCGCTTGCCCCGATAAGGTGCTTTCGCAAATTGACATGCAGACTATCAATTTCAGTCGCCGCTCTTGTGAACGCTGTTTGCGCCTCAAAAGAGCATTTAACGCCAGCAGCATTCAGCATCTTGGGTCCTTCCAACCGCAGCATCTCTGTTGCGATATCGAAGGCGGCGAAACGACTATCCCTGCTGTGGTACGCTGATGGTGGCGAAGCCAGCAGTGTATACCCAAGCCACATGGCGGGCATCACTGCCTTTTCCAGTATCACGACAGGATCTTTCGTCCACTCTATCGGTTCTGACATGCTGCCTGCGCTCCGCTTAAGCGCAGTATTAGCAGCCGATCATAAACAAAGCCTGAACGTCAGAGGCTTGCGTCAAGTGCAGCAAGGATCACGTCACCCATATCGGATGTTGAAATCGGAGTGCCACCTTCGGGCCCCATCAGATCAGCAGTACGCGCACCGTCAGCCAGCACTTTTTCAACCGCCTGTTCCAGCCGCGTCGCTTCATCCCCTTGATCAAAGGAATAGCGCAGCGCCATGGCAAAGCTGAGGATACAGGCAATCGGGTTCGCCTTGCCCTGACCCGTGATGTCAGGTGCGGATCCGTGCACGGGTTCATAGAGGGCCTTGGGCCGGCCATCGCTATTCGGCGCGCCAAGGCTTGCAGAAGGCAGCATGCCGAGTGATCCGGTCAGCATCGCCGCGCAATCAGACAGGATATCGCCAAACAGGTTGTCGGTGAGGATCACGTCGAACTGTTTGGGCGCACGTACCAACTGCATCGCGCCGTTGTCGGCGTACATATGACTGAGCTCCACATCAGGATAATCCGCATCATGCACGCGCTGCACAACTTCGCGCCACAGGATGCCGCTTTCCATGACGTTGGCCTTTTCCATGGAGCACACCTTGTTGCCGCGCCGACGCGCCAGCTCAAAGGCGGAACGCGCCACGCGGTCGATTTCTGATTCGGTATAACGCTGGGTGTTGATGCCCACACGTTCATTTCCTTCTTCAAAGATGCCACGGGGTTCGCCGAAATAGACACCGGACGTGAGTTCCCGCACGATCATAATATCGAGGCCTGCCACCAGCTCCTTTTTGAGCGAGGAGAAATCCGCAAGTGCATCGAAACACTGTGCTGGGCGCAGGTTGGAAAACAGGTCCATCTCTTTGCGCAGGCGCAGCAAGCCGCGTTCGGGTTTGACAGAGAAATCCAGGTCGTCGTATTTCGGGCCGCCTACAGCACCCAGCAGCACTGCGTCCACTTCAAGCGCGCGGGCCATAGTATCGTCATGCAGAGGTGTCCCGTGCTTGTCATAGGCAGCACCGCCGACCAGATCCTGCTCGACGTCAAATGCCAGACCGCGCTTGTCACCGAACCAGTCGATGACGCGGGTCACTTGCCCCATGACTTCCGGCCCGATGCCGTCACCAGCGAGGATAAGTAGGGTTGGGTTGGCCATGGGTTCGCTCCTGCAATGACGTGTCGCCCAGCGGCGTAGCGTGGCGGGCGCGAAGGGTCAAGAACACTGCGGCGCGCTTGTGCCGATTTGGGAGGAGGCGAGGGCGGCAGGGTTAGCGGGCAAGGTCGATCCAGACAAGCCGGTGGCGGCTGGCGTCGGGGTTCGCAGGCAGTATCGCTGCATCAACGATTTTCCAATCAGCCGAGGGCAGTACGTAATCCACCCGCATCGCGCCTGTCTGTTCCCATAGAACGGTTGGTTCATCCGGCAGTGGGTCTTGCAGACGCGGGTCGCTCAGCGCCGTAGTCATGGCGGCGCCGCGCCCGTCACCGCGAACAGGATCAAGGTTCGCATCCCCCATCAGCACAAAGCGTTTTTTCGGCGCCAGGCCGAATATTCCGTCCAGGTAGAGCGACCAGAACGTGACTTCATCATGGTTACGCCTGCCATTGCGGTCTTCGGGCCCATCAAAAACCGGAGGTGTCGCGTGAAACGTCATGACGTGAACGCGCCGCAGTTCCGGATGGTCTATAGGCACAACCCAGTGGCCATGTGACGACAGGCGTTGGATCGCATAGACCTCTGGCCCACCAAAAGGCTGCCCCTTGATCATCGGATACAGATTTTGGGGCACGTCGCGCCATAAGAGCGTCGAGAAATCCTGAACTTCGGTGATGGCTATCGGGTAGCGCGAGAGCAGTGCCATGGCGCCCTGACCGAAAAAGCGGCCAAAGCCCTGTGCGTCGCGGGCGTTTCCGGTATTGCCATCCATATCCAGATCAAGAGTGGTCATCAGGCCTGCATTCGGGGGGGCAGCAAACCGGTAGGGATAGGACAGACCTTGCCCAGCGAGTGCCGTGGCAAAAGCCGCCAAAGCAGTGCCCTCAAGGTCATAGTCAAAGCCTTGCAACGTGATGATATCCGCATTTGCCCGGACCAGTAAGTCAATCACAGCAGTGATTTGGGGGTCATCGCCCTTGAGGATGTCGCGCAGCAACAGACCGGGACCCTTGCGCGCAAGCTCTGTGTTGAATGTAGCGACGCGCAGGGTGGGCTGTTCAGCGCGAAGC
>JBARUV010000167.1:0-6329 GCA_049645905.1 Sulfitobacter sp. | reverse complement strand
GCAAATCCCGCGTCACTTCGGGATGCAACGCATGGGTGGAAAAGATGACTTTTGATCCCGTCATTTCAGCCTCTATCGCAATGGTTCGCCTTCTTTGTCTTCCAGCAACTCTGACCAATAGCTCATCGCGCCGCGCAGATGCGAGTTCATCAAGGCCATCGACAGCGCCCCGTCGCGGCGGCGCAGGGCATCGTAAATCTGCTGGTGTTCGCGGTGAGATTTGATGTTGCGATCCCCTTCGCGGAAATAGACCGACAGGCGGTTTTCGCTCAAGACATAGAAGGTGGTGCAAAGGTTATAAAAGACTTCGTTCTGGGTCGCGCGCACGATCTCCAGATGGAAGTCGTGGTCGAGTTTGGAAAGCCCTTCACCCGCAGCGATGCGCTGTTCGGACTCCCCTAGAATACGCTCCAGACTGGCGAAATTCTCTTCGGTCGCGCGTTCAGCGGCCATTTCGGCGGCCTTGATCTCGTGAATCTTGCGCACCTCGACCGCCTCGAAAATCTGGCGGGGATCCAGCGGCAATCCGGCGCGGGCAAAAAAGGCAAGTTGCTCGATACCGCGCCGGTCTTTGCGCAAGTAGATGCCCGATTTTGCACGTCGCTCGATGACCTGCATCGCTTCAAGAATAGCAAGCGCCTCGCGCACCTGTCCGCGGCTCACGGTGAAATGCTCTGCCAGTTCGCGTTCGGAAGGGGCTTTTCCGGCGTTGGCCTCTGCCACCGCGATAATATGCGATGCCAATTTAGGAAGGAATTCGTTCTGCTGCATCCGGTCCTTATCTGGCGTATTTTTCTATGACGGCCTCATTCATGTCCAGTCCTATACCCGGAGACTCCGGAATTGCAATCATGCCATCCGTTACCGCTACAGTGCCCTTGGACAGGTCATGGATCATCGGATTTGCCCCAAGCGAAAACTCGACGGTAAAGCTGGCGGGAGAGGCGGCACACACATGCAGACCGGCAAAGAAGCATGGTGCCCCTGCCCAGAGGTGCGGGGCGAGGCGCAAGTTGAAGCTGGAGGCCAACGTGCCAATGCGCATTGCCTCCGTGATACCGCCGCAACAGGCGGGGTCAGGTTGCAGGATATCTGCACAGCGCCCCACGATCAGATCGCGAAAATCAAAGCGGGTTGCCTCGGATTCTCCTGCCGAAATCGGGATGTGTGTGGCAGCGCGCACCTCGGCCATGCCGGCCTTGTCATCCCCGGTGACCGGTTCTTCGAACCACGCCAGATCACAATCGCGCACCAGATAAGCAAAGCGTTTCGCGTCCGCTACGCTAAAGGTGCCGTGGGCATCCACCATCAGATCCACGTTTGGCCCCAATGCAGTTCGGGCGGCAATCACACGTTCAGCTGATTCATGCGGAGTGCCATCCATCGCGCCCACGCGCATTTTGACGCCGCCAAACCCGCCAACGTCGATATAACTTTTCAATTGATCGCCGATGTTGGCCTTGTCGGCCCAGCCGCCAGAAGCGTAGGCGCGCAAACGATCTGCCTTGCGCCCGCCCAACAGTTGCCAGACGGGTTTGCCATCCGATTTCCCCAGAATGTCCCATAACGCGATGTCGATGGCGCTGATCGCAGCAATGGTCATGCCACGGCGCGCCAGTTCGGGCATCCCTTGGCCCGATGTACGCGCCTTGTCTGCGCGCACACCATTGTAGAGGTCTTCCCAAATCCACGTTACGTCAGCAGGATCGCGGCCAATCACCCTTGGCCCGAACTCATGGTTCAGAAGGTGTACCAGTGTGCCATATTGACCCGCGCTGCCCGCAGCATTCTTGGCCTCGCCCCAGCCGACCAGTCCGTCATCCGTTTCGAGCCGAAGGATGGCGGCATCAAAGGTACGGAGCCTGCCAAAATCGCTGACATGTTGCTTCTCGGCCTCGATCGGTATCTGGACCCACCACGCCTGTGCAGAAGTTATGCGCATCACTTCTCCTTTGTTCTTCGGACGCGCTGGGAGCGGTCACGCCCGAAGAAAACCGCCACTTACTTGATCAGCGGCAGGATGGTGTTTGCCGTGATTTGCATCTGTTCGGCATAGAATTCTTCGGTCAGTACACTTGATCCGTGATCTTGGATGAACTTCAACTGCTCAGGCGAAATATCGGTCGGATTGGTATCCACCATATCAGGGTAGGGGGCCGCCGGGGTCCGGTCCACCGGGGCCACAAATTCATTTGTGACAGCGCCGTCATACCCGATGTCCTTCAGCGTCTGGATAACACGCGGCCAGTCGATATGGCCCAGCCCTGCGGCAAACCGGTTGTTGTCGGCCACATGGAAATCGAACAGACGGTCGCCGATATCGCGGATCGTCTGGAACATGTCTTCTTCTTCGATGTTGAGATGAAATGCATCCAGACATACGCCGACTTCCGGGCTGACAGCATCCGCGAGTGCCAGTGCCTGTGCGCCACGATTGAAAAGGTAGGTTTCGAACCGGTTCAGCGGTTCCACAGCAATACGCACGCCGACCTTCTGGGCGTGGTGGAAACACTCTTTGGTAGCATCGACCACCCATCCCCATTCTTCTTCAGGGGTGCCGTCGGGCACCACTTTGCCCACGGTCGCGGGGACCAGCGTGATGATCTCGCCCTCGAGCTCGCTCACCATTGTCAGAACGCTTTTCACATATTCG
Organism: Sulfitobacter sp.; assembly: GCA_049645905.1. Classification (GTDB taxonomy): domain Bacteria; phylum Pseudomonadota; class Alphaproteobacteria; order Rhodobacterales; family Rhodobacteraceae; genus Sulfitobacter. Next base: position 3,676 of record JBARUV010000167.1, on the reverse strand, counting down.
ACAGAGCGTTCCCGCTGCCCCTGATCCTTGGCTGCGAGGTTACGTTCGCCCAAGGTCAGCGTCACCGCGCCCCAGCACCGCATGCCGTGTTCTTTCAAAAGCGCGAGTGTTTCTTTTGTGTCGTATTGTGTCGGCTCACCGGAAATTTCGATGCTCTCATAGCCCATTTTCTTAATCCGGCGCACGGTCGTTTCCAACGGCTCCGCCCGCATCCAGTTGTGAGTCGAAAGATGCATTGTTTTTCCTCTTGCCTAACGTTGTATTTGGCGATCACGCACAATTTTAACATGAAGTTGCGCGGCGATAGCCCAAAATTGGTTAGACCAGTTAGCATCCGAATTAAAAGTGGGTCAAGTGGTGGAATCCAGGAATTTTACTTTTCCACCACCCAAAATGGCTTATCATATGGGGTATAAGCGAGATTTAGATGTTATGCGGGTTCCTGTGTCGCACTATCTGGATTGACCGAGGTGTTATATTTGGTATGACCAGTTATGCTTGGGCGGCGCTACGAAGGGAATTTCGATGAAGATTGGCATGTGCATGTTTTTATGGACGACCAACATCGGTCCTGAACATAAGGCGCTATTGGCTGATATCCGGGAAACCGGTTTTGACGGTGTCGAGATTCCTGTATTTGAAGGCACTGAAGCGGACTTCGCTGCCACCGGAAAGATGCTGGATGAATTGGGTCTGGCGCGGACGGCTGTTGCCGCAAATGGTGATCCGGCGCAAAATTTGATCTCGCAGGATCCGGCACACCGTCGCGCGGGAGTCGATCGCATGAAATGGGTCTTGGAATGCTGCGCGGCCTTGGGTGCTGACCGTGTCAGCGGGCCTTTGCATTCCACGCTCGGTTACTTTTCCGGACAGGGACCAACACAGGCGGAATTTGATCGTTCCATCGCCTGCCAGCGCGAGATCGGCGCATTTGCGTCAAACTGCGGCGTGACGGTTTGCCTTGAGGCACTCAACCGGTTCGAGTGTTATCTGTTAAATACAATGGATGCGCTGTCGGCTCACATTCAGGCGATCAACCACCCCAACATCCGTGCAATGTACGATACGTTTCATGCCAATATAGAAGAGGCTGATCCGATAGTGGCGCTGACCCGTAACAAGGACGTTGTTCATCATATCCATATCTCCGAGAATGACCGCGGCGTGCCGGGGCGTGGCAATATCCCGTGGTCCGAAACCTACAGCGCTATCAAGGAAACCGGGTATGACGGGTGGCTGACCATCGAAGCTTTCGGGCGCGGGTTGCCAGATCTTGCTGCTGCCACCAAAGTCTGGCGCGATTTCGCGGAAAGCCCGGAGGCCGTCTATCGCGACGGATTTGCGCATATTCGACAATCAATGCGGGCCGCAGGCCTATAAAAAGACAAGAAAGGGAGGATACACCATGCAAACCATCAAAGGACCAGGGCTGTTTCTGGCACAATTCGCCGGCGACGAGGCACCGTTCAATTCTTGGGATACTATTACCAAACAGGCCGCTGATTGGGGCTATGCTGGTGTTGAAATCCCCACTTGGGACGGGCGGCTGTTTGATCTGGACAAGGCGGCCAGCAGTAAGGATTATTGCGATGATCTGGCGGGCAAGGGGCGCGAGAACGGGATTGAGATCACGGATCTGTCAACCCACTTGCAGGGCCAGTTGGTCGCGGTGCATCCGGCTTATGACGCCGCGTTCGATAATTTCGCAGCACCAGAGGTGCGCGGTAACCCCAAAGCGCGTCAGGCCTGGGCGGTTGATCAGGTCAAGAAATCGATCGCCGCCTCTCGTCACCTTGGCATTGATCGCACTGTCTCATTTTCCGGCGCATTGGCATGGCCCTATATGTACCCTTGGCCGCAGCGCCCGGCGGGATTGGTAGAGGAAGCGTTTGATGAACTGGCTCGCCGCTGGCGTCCGATCTTTGACCTTGCCGAAGAAAACGGCGTCGATGTCTGCTTTGAAATCCACCCCGGTGAAGACCTGCATGACGGTGATACATTCGAGATGTTTCTGGAGCGTGTGGACAACCACGCGCGCTGCAACATGCTCTATGATCCGTCGCATCTGGTGCTTCAATGCATGGATTATCTAGAGCACCTCGACATCTACAAGGACCGCATCCGCATGTTTCACGTCAAAGATGCCGAGTTTAACCCGACGGGGCGCAAGGGTGTCTACGGTGGTTTCCAGTCATGGGAAAACCGCGCCGGTCGGTTCCGGTCGTTGGGTGACGGGCAAGTTGATTTCGCGTCGATCTTTTCCAAAATGGCGACAAATAATTTTGACGGTTGGGCAGTGGTCGAATGGGAATGCGCGATCAAACATCCAGAGGACGGTGCCATAGAAGGCGCACAATTCGTCAAGGATCACACGATCCGCGTCACGGAAAAGGCGTTTGATGATTTCACCCAGGACGGTGCTGACGCCGGCGCAAACCGCAAGATGCTGGGGCTTGAGTGATGGCAATCGAAGGCACATCAGCAACAAGCCCCCGCCGCATTCGCCTTGGTATGGTCGGTGGCGGGCGGGACGCCTTTATCGGCGGCGTACATCGGATTGCCAGCCGCATTGACGACCATTTTGAGTTGGTCGCCGGGGCGTTCAGCTCCACACCGGAAAAATCCCGCGCCAGTGCTGCCGATTTGGGCGTGGCACAGGATCGCGCTTATGATGATTACTTTGAGATGGCCAAACGCGAGGCCCGGTTGAAAGCGGGGATCGAGGCGGTGGCCATCGTGACGCCCAATCATTTGCATTACCCAGTTGCGCGGGAATTTCTGAAGCGCGGCATCCATGTGATCTGCGACAAGCCGATGACCTCAACCTTGCCTGACGCGCGCAAGCTGGCGAAACTGGCAGAAACGTCTGACGCCCTTTTTGTGCTGACCCACAATTACACCGGCTATCCCATGGTGCGGCAGGCGCGCGAGATGGTGACCAGTGGGCGACTTGGCAAAATCAGACTGGTCCAGGTCGAGTATGTGCAGGATTGGCTGACCCAAGCGTTGGAGGAAACCGGACAGAAACAGGCCGCATGGCGCACCGACCCGGAACGGTCGGGGGCAGGCGGGTGCATCGGGGATATCGGGACACACGCGTTTAACCTTGCAAGCTATGTATCGGACCTGAGCGTCGAAAAACTGAGTGCGGACCTCACCACATTTGTGCCCGGTCGGCGGCTTGACGATAATGTCAGCGTGATGATGCGGTATGAAGGTGGCGCGCGTGGCATGCTATGGGCAAGTCAGGTCGCGCCGGGAAACGAGAATGCACTGACGCTGCGTATCTATGGTGAAAAAGGGGGCATTGAGTGGGCACAGGAAGCCCCGAATTATCTATGGTATTCTCCGCTGGGTCAGCCCAAGCAATTGATCACCCGCAATGGCGCGGGCGCTGGAGACGCGGCAGCACGGGTATCGCGCATTCCACCCGGCCACCCCGAAGGGTATCTGGAGGGGTTTGCGAATATCTATTCGGAGGCGGCACATGCGATACGGGCACATGCTGCCGGGACGGCCCCGCCCGCCGAAGTCCATTATCCGAATGCGGCAGATGGCCTGAAAGGTGTCGAATTCATTGATGCCTGTTTGCGATCATCCAAACGGGATGCGGCGTGGGTCACTTTGGGATGACCGGGTCAGGCGATGTTGCACGCCAAGCGTCGGCTGTCGGGCA
>JBARUV010000166.1:0-16170 GCA_049645905.1 Sulfitobacter sp. | reverse complement strand
CGCGCGCGGTTTCCTGTCCCAATCGGGGGATGACGTTGTGTTCGCCGATCAGGGTGTGACGGTGACATTCGAGAACACCACGCTGGCGATGTTCACCGATGATCTGATTGTGGTTTGATACAGAATTCGCACTTCGTTTGTGAATCCACCCCCAGGCAAGATTTCTGGCGCGTAATGAAGATTATGTTATAATATAGGGCTGTGAACGCACATTCTCCGGCCCCATTTCCGCTTCAATTTTCAGACTTTGTGAGGGTCAGGTTCGAGATGCTGGCAATGGTCTTGCCATCTGGATTGGGGGCGCCGACCGTTTCACCGAGCGAGAAGAGCAGTGATACAGGCCCCTGATCTGTCGGTAGCGGGATGCTCACCTCGCCCCGTTCGGGTATTGTTTGCTGGTGCAGGCGTGTGCCCGCGCCGGTCTGGGCCGTGATGGTCAGTGTGTCGGCGCCAAACAGGCGGAACACGCGGCCGCTCAGAACCACTTTGGCGGATCGCGCGGTTGAGGATTGTTGCGGGCCGGGGTCGAATAGCGCGCGTGCGCCGGTCTGCAGAACGCGGCTGATCCGGCCCGGCCGCTCTACCAGTGGCTTGGCCCCGCCGGTAAAGCGCACAACCCCCAGAGCGTGCCGCTGGAGCATGGCCCGCATGCGCGCGACCGCTTGGGGGCCGCGGACCGCGATCACATCAAAATAGCTGCGCGGCCAGTCCGGCAGATCTTGCAGCAATTGCGCTTCGGTCACCGCGCGCACAAGGCGGTTGTTATCATCCAGATGGAACAATTCGAACGGCCCGTAGGGGGCCAGTGTTTCCTCCAGTGGCCAGATATCAGGTTCCCACTCCAACATGATGGTCAGTTCCGGACAGGCCGCCAGCCCTGATGCAAAGCCCTGCAGGGCCAAAGGTTCGGAGCCCTGAATATCCATTTTGACAAAAGCCGGCAGCGGTGCGCCGGCCTCTGCGCGCCATGTGTCCAGCGCGATCACCGGGATCGGCTCGCTTTCTCTGGCAGGTTCGGTCACCGGATTGAAATCCGAGTGGAGCCGGAAGTTCCCGAAGTTCTGGTCAACACGGGTCAACTGCCCCTGCCCCGTCACGGCCCCGACGGCGGCGGGCACCAGTGTCACGCTTTGGCCAAGGTCGTTGCGTACAAGGCTTTGGGTCAAAATGGCCTGATTGGAGGTGCTGGGTTCAAACGCATAAACATGCCCCTCGCGACCCGCAGAGCGCAGCCATGCGGCGGTCAGGAGCGCGTACCATCCGATGTTGGACCCGACATCATAAAGCACGATGCGTCCGGGCGTCTGGTCCAGCAGGTCCAGAACCACACGGGACATGAACTCTTCCCAGATACCGATATGGTGAAGCGTCGATGAAATCGGCGTGTCGGCCTTTGGGTCATGGGTGACAACCCGCAGATCCAACGGTTTCAGCCAGTCGTGTGTCGGGCGCACCTCGAACAAAGGGGTGTCGTTCATGAAGCGGGGCGCATGGCAGTGACCTGCAAGACTTCCTGCATGCAGGACATCGAACCGACCATTCCCGATCCGCTGACCGTCACGCGCATGCCGGTATCAAAACCGGGCAACAGGTGTGACAACGCGATGGTGCGCCCGTCCGCCAGCTGTATTGCAGGACAGGTCACGCCGGGCACCAGCTGCCCTTCAAAGGTCAGGCCGGTGCCGGTCTCCGCATTGTTTTCCATCGGCTTGTCCAATTGCTGCCCCCCCTTTGATGCGTCTGCGTTGCCATCCGGAACACAGGCAGGAACGATCTGTAGCACAACGGCCAGTATCGTCAATTTGAGGGGGCGGATCATGCGCATCATGGCCTCAGTGTGCTGTGAGCGCAGGGCCGCGCGCAAGAGGCAATGGGGGAATTCCTTACTTGATCGAAAGGTTAAAATCTTATTAATATGACGAAGATTACCGTCGGGGGGCACGTTTGTGAGGCAGTTTTTGCCTCAGCTTCCCGTCTATTTTATTTAATTTTCCAGGCTTTCGGGCACTTATAAATTTTTTTACCGAAGTGATTCCGTTGGCCTCCAATTTTTTAAAAGGATGGCCTGATGTCATTTATGAATTTCGCTCAAAAAGTAGCATCGCAGATATTTTCTGACGCAAATGTTCAGTCAGACGCCGACGCGGCGGGCGCGTCTTTCCTTGATATGATGATGGCGCAGGCCGACCCTGTTGCGGGCGCAGAGGCCGCGGTTCTGGACACGTCCGAAACGCAGGCGCCGGACACAGAAGATTCCGGCGAAGGCGTTAAGGACCGGTTCGCGGCAAAAGACACCGGCGCGCTGTTCGATTTCATGGACGCCACGTCGTCCATGAAGATCAGCGCCAGCAAAGAACTGCCCGCCCTGTCCAGCTATGGCAGCGCCTATAATGCGTCGCGCACGGACGGACCGTTTGGCACGCAGGGGCAGTCTACGATACTGGCTGCTGTGTCCCTCATGGCGCTCAAGGCTGCCACGGGCAGCGCGCCAACAGCGGACGCAAACGGCGAATATTTCTCTCTCAATATGGCGCTGCCCACCGACGGCCTGTTTTCCGCGCAATGGCACCTGCGCAACACATCGGCGGGCCAGCTTGATCTCAATGTCGAAGACGTCTGGGAAAGCAACTCGGGCGGTGCGAACTATACCGGCAACGGCGTGCGCGTGGCGGTCATCGACGACAGCCTTGATCGCAACCACAAGGATCTGAACGGCAATGTCGATGTCGGGTCGGACTGGGATTTCTACGACAACGACACCAACCCGACACAGGTGTTGTCCAGTGATGAACACGGCACGTCTGTGGCGGGTATCATCGGATCCGAACGCGATGGCGTGGGCACCGTGGGTGTCGCCTATGACATTACGCTGTTCGGCTTCAGGGTGAAATCCGCAGGTGAGGCTGGCGATACGCTGGCAACCCTGCTGGATGATTTTGTCAGCCAGATCACTTCAGCGATTGACGAAGCGTCGGGCAACGGCACGATCGCAGGGGCGGGCGAGGCGGATGTGGTCAACATGTCCAACGGCACGCAGATCAGCACCAACCTCATGGATCTGGGGATGGGCACGCCATCGCTGATGAACACGCTGGAAGTCGCGATCAACAACGCTGCCGAAGACGGCCGTGGCGGGCTGGGTACAAACATCGTGAAATCTGCGGGCAACGGGCGCGGGTCGGACCACGATGCCAACCTGTCCTCTTGGAATGCCAACATCCACACCATTTCAGTGGCGGCGGTGGATCGTGATGGTGATCTTTCCTCCTACTCGACCAAAGGTTCGAACGTTCTTGTGTCCGGTTTCGGCTCTCCCACTTCGGGTCAGGTGGTCACCACCGACGTGACCGGTTCGGGGGGCTACAACTCCGGTCAGGCCAGCCAGCCTGCGGATCAGGATTACACCAACTCCTTCAACGGCACGTCCGCCGCCGCCCCGATGGTATCGGGTGTGGTTGCGCTGATGCTGGAAGCCAACGACCAGCTGGGCTGGCGCGATGTGCAGGAAATTCTTGCGAATTCGGCCCGTCATGTGGGGACCGATGTCGGCGCAGGCATCAACGGTGCCGAACAAAACGCCTGGGCCTTCAACAACGCCGCACACTGGAACGGGGGCGGCATGCACTTCTCCAAGGACTACGGTTTTGGTCTGGTGGATGCCCATGCTGCGGTGCGCATGGCGGAAACATGGGGCACCGATTCCCAGACATCGGCCAATGACGTGATCGCTTTTGAGGACATCATCAACGGGTCCGAAACCATTGATGGCGTCGTGAACGGCGGCAACACCGCCGTCACCTCCGGGGTTGAAACCTATAGCTGGACGGAAACGGCCAACGTGCGCATCGAACAGGTTACGCTGGATGTCGCGTTTGAAACCACATGGTTGGGTGATCTGGAAATCACCGTTGTGTCCCCGGATGGCACAACACATCTGGTGATTGCCGACATGTGGAACAACGCCTCGACCAATTGGGGTGACAATGACGGTCTGTTTGACTCAAACGAGCGCTGGACGTTCTCCACCAACGCCTTCTGGGGTGAAGAAAGCGGTGGCGTATGGTCGGTTATCATCCGCGATGATAGCGGCGGGGATGAAACCCTGTTCACCGATTTCGACGTCCGCATGCACGGCGCGACCAGCCTGCTGAACAATGACCGGTTCGTATTCACCGATGAATTCTCGGATTACGACGGGCTCTTTGGCCATTCCACCAGCGCCTTTGCCGGTGGGGTAGGCGATGACACCATCAACGCCGCAGCGGTTACCGGCAACACCACGATCAATCTGGTGACCGACACCGGCACCATTGACGGTGTCGCGGTGACCAACCTCAGCTCGATCGAGAATGTGTTCACCGGCGACGGCAATGACACCGTGACCGGCGACAGTTCTGTGACCAATGTCAGCACAGGCCGTGGCAATGACCGGTTGATCTCAAGCGGTACCGGCGCATGGGACGCGGGCGCGGGCAACGACTTTGCGCTTTCGGGCCTTGGCATCGAACAGATGGATGGCGGGGACGGCTTCGATTATATCGACCACCGTGCCTTCAACGGCAACTACCTGTTCAACATGGACAGTGGTGCGACCAATTATGCCGGCGAAAGCTTCACCAATTTTGAAGTCGCCTATATGGGCGAGGGCAACGATACGGTGATCGGCACGGCAAATCGTGACTACGTCTATGCGTTTGGTGGTAACGATTCCATCACGGGTAACGCCGGCGGTGATTACCTTTACGGATATGACGGCAACGACACCATCGATGGCGGCGCGGACAATGATTATATCAACGGCCTCAATGACAACGACAGCCTGATAGGTGGTGCTGGTGACGACACGATTTACGGCGGCAGTGGCAACGACGTGGTTCTGGGGGGCACGGGTACCGATACGCTGTTTGGCGGCAATGGCGATGACACGCTGAACGGCGGGTTGTTCAAGGACAGCGTCAATGGCGATGCCGGCAATGATCTGTTCCAGATCACCGGCGGCGACTTTGGCGATGATATCGATGGCGGCGCTGATAACGACACGCTGGATCTGAGCGGTTGGACAAACGCCGCAATCGCCTTTGATGTTGATCTGGGGGCGGGCACCTATGAATACCTGCCCAATGGCTTTGGCGTTAACGGCGAATATATTCTGCTGAACGTCGAGAACGTGATCGGGTCCGATTTCAACGATGTGATCCGCGGGTCCTCCGGGGTTGCCAACCTGCTGAACGGCGGCGCGGGTAATGACACCATCACCGCAGTCGGCCTGTCTGATGTCGATACCGTGAATGGAGGTGCCGGCAATGACGTCATCTTTGGCGGGCTCAATGCCCAGGTGCTGAACGGGGATGCGGGCAACGACACCATCTATGGTGATGATGCCACGCCTGCCTCCGGTGTCGGTGACACCATCGACGGCGGCGCGGGCAACGACTCCATCGTGGGGGCCAACGGGGCTGACATGGTCATCGGCGGGACGGGCTCTGATACGCTGATCGGTAATAACGGCAACGATACGCTGCAGGGCGGTGACGCCAGTGACAGCGCAGGTAGCTGGATTGATGGCGGTATCGGCGATGACCTGATGCAAGTCCGGCTGGGGAATAATGACACCCTGATCGGTGGCAATGGCAGTGATACGGTGCAACAGATGATCTCTGGCACCTTTATCTCAACCCAACGGGTGATCGACATCGACCAGGGCTACCAGTTCGCCGGCGGCGCGTTCCAGGGCAGCTGGTCGGGCATCGAGAACTTTATCGCAGGGGATGATTTCCAACTGCGCATCATCGGTAACGGCTCGGCGAACATGCTGCAGGGCTCTAGCCTGGGGGACACCATCGAAGGTGAAAACGGCGACGATACGCTGCTGGGTCTGGCTGGCGATGACAGCATTGATGGCGGTACGGGCGTAGACTCCATGATCGGTGGTGATGGCAACGATACGCTGGACGGCGGCATCAGTAACGACATTGCGCTGGGTGGTCTGGGTGACGACCTGATGTACATGCGCTCTGGCGATGGTGCTGACAGTTTCAACGGCGGTGGCGGCAACGACACGGTTGATTTCACCAACACCGGCGTTTCTGTGAATGCTAATCTTATCGCCGGAAACTACGGGTATGGCGGCCCGGGCGTCTTTGACATGATCGACGTCGAGAATGTGTTCGGCGGCACCGGCAATGACACCATTGTGGGGTCGAACGGGGACAACGCAATCAACGGTGGTCTTGGCAATGACAACATCGATGCCGGCTTTGGCGACGATACCGTCTTTGCCGGTGACGGGACTGACCGGGCCATCATGCGCGGCGGCAATGATTATGCCGACGGTGGCGCGGGCAATGACCTTCTGGTGGGTGCCGGTGGCGATGACACGCTGCTTGGCGGTGACGACAATGACCGTCTGGTGGGTGCCGGTGGTGCCAGCGGCAGCAACGTGGCCAACAACGATGTGCTGGGCGGCGGTAACGGCAATGACACGATCTTTGGATCGGATGGTGACGACAACATCAACGGTGGCGCAGATGACGATATCATCCGCGGCAACGACGGCAATGACACCATTGACGGCGGCACCGGGACGGACCGGATCAGCTATTACAATGCCACCGGCGCGGTGACTGTGAACCTGTTGTCCGGCACTGCATCGGGTGGTGATGGCAATGACGTGATCTCCGGTGTCGAAGACATCGACGGTTCGAACGGGTTCGGTGACTATCTGGTCGGCGGGTCGGGCGACAGCCGGATCAATGGCTACAATGGCAACGATACGATCTTTGGCGCCAACGGCAATGATGTGCTGATCGGGGATGACGGCGACGATGTTATCTACGGCGCGGGCAGTGCAACGGGCGGGGCGGTCAACATGTCGCGTCTGGATGGCGGCACCGGTATGGACACGCTGTACGGCTCGGATGGTGCGGACACCCTGCTGGGTGGAGAGGACGGCGATGTATTGGTCGGCAACGGCGGTAACGATGTGATGAATGGCGGCGGTGGTACGAATGACCGTGCCAGCTATATCTATGCATCAGGCGGTGTGACGGTGAATCTGACAACAGGAACAGCGAGCGGTGCCGAAGGCAACGATGTTCTGGCCCAGATCGAATGGGCCGACGGAGGGAGCTTTGCGGACAGTCTGACGGGTAACGGCGTTGCCAACTGGCTGTTTGGTCGCGATGGCGAGGACACAATCGACGGCGCGGGTGGCAATGACACCATCATCGGCGGCGCAGATGATGACCTCCTGACCGGTGGTGCCGGATTTGACCGGTTTGAATTTGGAAACGGGTTTGGCGATGACATCATCGTCGATTTCGACAGCCACAACGCAGAGGACATCGACTTGCGCACGTCGACCAACATCACCAGCTTTGCCGACCTGATGGCCAACCATCTGGTGTCATTCGGCGGCGATGCGCTGATTGTGGACGGGATAGATTCGATCCTGCTGCAGGGTGTCGCCTTTGGCGATGTCGGCATCGGCCAGCTCTACTCAGCGGATGACTTCCTGTTCTAGGAGGCCTTTCCCACCAACAAACCGGGCAAACGGCCAGAGCAATGCTCTGGCCGTTTTCTGTTTGACGCCTGATCGGATTTTGCGGCACAGTCCGCAATCACTGTCCTCACACGTCGTTTTAGGGAGTGCGCAGGTTTATAAAGGGTGGGTCTAAGGTTGGGAAAACGGTTTGTTCTTCACATTGGCGCCAATAAGACAGGCACGTCCTCGATCCAGAGGATGCTTTTGCAAAACCGCGAGGCGCTCCTGAAAGCCGGTTGGGATTATCCCGACTTCCATCTGCTGCACATGGCCCATCACAAACTGGCCTATTCGATCTCGTCAAACGCCCAGCATACCCTGCCCGGAGACTGGCAGGCAGAGTTTCGGGACCTGATTGCAGATCCGGACAAAAAGTTCATCTTTTCCAGCGAGCTTTTCTTCCGCACGGTTGAGCCACAGGATGTGGCGCGGTTCTTTCCGCCCGATGAAACAAAGATCGTGCTCTATCTGAGGGACCACCTTTCCTACATGATGAGCTGGTACGCCCAGGCCGTTCAGGAGCGTGTCCTGACCGCCTCCTTCGCCGATTATGTGCAGCTTTTTTCACAGTCGTTTTCCGGCTACCTGCAAAAGTGGGAAAACGTCTATGGCGCTGAAAATGTGATCACCCGCGCTTTCGAGAGGGACTCTTTGGAAGGCGCGGATTCACGGGTCGATTTTCTGAGCACCGTAGAGGGTGTTTCAACCGATGATATCCAGCTTTCCGAAGAACGCAGCAACCTGTCGATATCCGGCAACCTGTTGTTCTTCAAAAAGGTGCTCAACCTCTACATGACCGACAGCGAGGCGACGACCCCGCCCATTACGGATGAAATCGGGGCCTTTGCCAGCCTGTCCGATACGTTCAACGGCAAGTTCTTTGTGCCCGCGGAAGACGTCGGTCTGGTGCGCCGGATTTTCCGGCAGGACATGGATGTTCTGAACACCCGCGGCCTTGTTTTCAAGGCCATGCCGGAAGAGATCGACGGGAACAGATGCCCGGACTTTCGCACGTTGCGGCAAGACATCAAATTCATTAAGGATGTTGCTGTCCGGACAGACAAGATGTTTTTGAAGTACGCGGCGCGGTGGCAGGATTGGCATGTGATGTAGGCATCACGAAGGGTCTGCCTGAAGCGTTTAGAAATATTGGGGTTCCATGCAGATTTTCCGACAAGACGCGTCCGGTGAGGCGACCCCGTTGCGCCGCAAACTGCTGGGAGACACGCTTTTCGAGTATCTCCGCTCACGGGCAGATGCCACAGAAGCCAGCGTCATGGCTGACGATCTGGCCGCAGGATCAGAGACACTTTTTCTGGGCCTCGGGGCCCTGCCCCCCAAACGCGATGCGGCACACAGGATATTCCTGGGTTTGACGGCGGCGCCTCAAAAGATGCTGGGGCGTAACACTCTGGTGTGCTTGCGGCCTCTGGCGGAAGAGCTGGAGGCGCTTGCGGCCCGGCAGCCGGGGCTTGCCGAAGCCTCTGCGATGTGGTGCGGCGATGTGCTGGCAAACTTTGATTGCTGTGTGTTTGTCGAATATTCCGACTACCGTGCCAGTGTCGGGTTCGAGCCCTGGATCCCTTTGCACATGGCGCAGGGATTTCCGGTGCTGCTGGGTCTGGCACCCCCGCCAAAAGACACGCCGCCGGTATGTGTCTTTGTGCACAGTTCGGAAGACGAAGTTGTGGAGGATGCGCAGACGGCCTGTGCCGCTCTGGAGGTGTACGGTGATGTGATCATGGTCACATCCCAGACCGAGCCGCCTGAACAGGTTCTGGAACCGGGCGGCATTCACCTGCATTTCGGGTATACCCGCTTTCGCACCAAGGCAGTGCTGACACCCTATGACAGTCTGGCCAACGGCAATTATTGCATCGTGTTCAGCGCGTCTGAAAAACTGAGTGATAATTTGCTCAAACACATTGGCCTGCGCAGTTATGCGGAAGTGCTGTCTGATCCCGACGACCTTGTTTCCAGGGTCCGCAAGATCAAGGAGCGGGTAAGCAGTTTCAACAGCGCCGGGCTGCGCTTCAATCCCGAGATTGCCCGGTTCAACGCAATGAACCACCAGATATTCGAGAGCGCTTTTGCGGATGTCGCAAGGGAGTTAGGGCTGTGATCAGAATTGGTTGGTTCTCTCCGATCTCCTCCAAGACCGGCATCGCCACCTATACAGCGCAGGTGCTGGAAGCGATGAAGGCACAGTTCCCGCCTGACGAGCTGGACGTGATTGTGTTTCACCCGCCGTTCGAAGGCGACAGGGTGGAGATGCCCTATCCGACCATTGCGCTGTCTGACAGCCTGCTCGGGTCCGAGTTTGCAGCGTTGTTTGATGTTGCGGTCTATCATCTGGGCAACAACAGCCTGCATCATGCGCTGATCTATGCGGCCCTGATGCGCCATCCGGGTCTCGTTGTCCTGCATGACCATGTCTACCAGCACTACCTGACATGGGAGAGCCTGCAGGGCGATCATGTTGGCCCGTCGTATGTGACACTTGTCGAAAGTGCGGCACAGGGCAGCTTTCGGGTGATCCGGGCCTCGGGTGTGATGCAGGCCGACAAGGGTGCCGTGTCGTTTGTACCATGGGAAAGCGAATGGGCCGCGCAGGTTCCGATGGGAGAGGTGTTTGCGAACATGGGTCTGGGGACCGTGGTGCATTCCGACTATGCCCGCTCTGCCCTGAGCGGTGACTGGCGCACCGGCGAAGACATCCTGAAGCTGTTCATGACCCGCCCGGACGTCAAGGATCCGACGCCGCCGCTTTCCGGCGGGGGGCGGATCTGTATCGGGTGCTGTGGTCATATCGGATCCACCAAGGGGTTGGACCAGTTGTTGAACGCCTTCATCAAGGAACCCGACCTGCGCCAGTCTTTCCGGATTATCATTGCAGGCTTTGGCAGTGACCCGACCTATCTGGCGATGTTGCGCCGTCATATCGCCGAGGCGCGTCTTGACGGGGTGTTCGAGCTGCGCATCGATCCCACAGATGCAGAATACCACGCTGTCATGGCCGCCTCCGATATCTTCTTTAATCTGCGCTACCCCAATACCGAAGGCGCGTCGCTGTCGCTGATGGAACAGTTGGCCTATGGCCGTCCGGTGATCGCCTATCGCACCGGATCCTTTGCCGAAATGCCGGAGGATGCGTGCTATTTCCTGGATGCGATCGGCGATGATCAGGCTCTGGCCGTTCTGTTGCAGGACATTGCCGCAAAGCCCGGGGATGTGATCAGGAAAGGCAAAGCCGCCCGTGCTTGCGTGATGGAAAAGACACCGGCGGAATATGCCCGGCGTTTCGTTGCGCATGTCCGGCAAAACCTGCCGGCATATCATCGCCGCACCGCATTGGTCGCTGCGCGCCAGAATGACAAATTGCCCGAACCGGGTGCGGACCGCGATTGGCTGGATGCCTATCTTGTCGCGTACCGGCAGTTGCAGGATTTCTACGCCGACCGGCTGTACCTGCCGCGCAATTTTGCCACGATGCCAGACCCGGACAAGGGCGATTTCGTGTTGGCCAATTTGCTTGGTATCGCAGGCGACAGCGATGCTGTGGAACAGGTCGGCGGTGCACTGTCTGCGCTATCCACGGTGGCGCTGTATGACGTTCTGGGCAAGCTGCTGGTGATTCAATCGCTGCTCAGAAACCGGGACGGGCTTATCAAACCCCACCTGAAGCCGATTGGTCTGCCAGTTACCGACCGGCGGGTCTGGCAGCTGATCCAGTCTTTCCCGCCCCGCGCCGCCATATCTTTTGGACTGAGCGCGCTGAATATTCCCTACACTGTGGACGTTCTGGAGGATCTGACAAAGTCGGTGAAGAAGTCGGGCTTCAAGATCGCGCTGCGCAATTACCTGTTCCACGCCGGGCAGACCCGCTGGGGCGCTTTGGAAGGGACACAGCTCGCGGCGTATTTCGAGGGCGTCTCAAACGAAGAGGTGGCGGCCTTGCCTGCGGTGACACTGGGCAGCGATATTCTGGCCCAGGCCCGCAAAGTGCCGAACGAACCTGTGTTGCTGCTGGAAAACTTTTATGCCCTCGAAGACATCGGCATGTGGAGCAACGCCAAGCGGTCCAAGGTCTATGCGATGGTCTCGGACAGCAGCGTTTTACACGGTGTATCAGGACAGATGGCGCTCCTCCCTCCGGGGCTGGAGGCAGGTGAAAAGGTCCGGGTGAGCGTCAAGGAAGTGATGACCGGGCGCAGCGTGACCACGAAAATCCGCTTTGCTGCGGGGGACATTCTAGGGTTGTGGTGGACGCTTGACCTGCCCGGTTTTGCCGGCCCGCTGCAAATCTCCTTTGAGGTGGATGCGCTGTATTCACCCGCTGAATGCGACCTGTCGGCAGACGCACGCAATCTGGGGTGCCTGTTGGGGTCGATCATTCTGTCCGAAGGGGCCCCGGCCCCGGAAAATCCGCCCGCCGCTGCGGGTACAGAGGAACCCGATACCGTCCCTGCTGATCCGGACAGCCTTTCTGCTGACGCGCTTGAAGAGACTGGTGAAGATACCGCAGACCAAGTGGCCGAAAAATAACTCTGGCATAGGGTCAGAAGAGAGGAAGCAGATATGAAGTTTCTGGTGCATATCGGCGTCAACAAGACCGGTACATCCAGTTTGCAGCGCGCGTTTTTCGAGCGTCGCGACAAAGTATCCGAACAGGGGATCTATTATCCGGAGGTGGGCATCCAGACCTGTGCGCATCACCCGATTTCACGGGCCATCAAAGGGGCAACCCTGGCATCCCAGGGCATGCCTGACGATTGGCAGGACCAGATCCGTGCCGGGTTCGGCGACCATGAACTCTGCGTGCTCTCCAGCGAAAACTTTGCCACTGTCGATAACCCTGCCCCGCTCGCCGGTCTGTGCCCGCCGGGCCAGACCAAGGTGGTGATCTACCTGCGTGATTATGCGCAGTATATGGTGTCGTGGTATCAGCAGGCCCTGCATTCACGCAACATCGCCATGTCGCTGGAGGACTTCCTGCTTGGCCACCGCGTGAACTTTGCCAGGATCATTGCCAATTGGGCCGCTGTCTATGGCCGCGACAACGTGATTGTCCGCAAGTACGAGCGCAAGTTGCTCAAGGATCAGGACATCGTGGCCGATTTCTGCGAATTCGTGCGTCCGGGACTGGAACGCGCCTTTGACGGGATGGAGCACAATTCAAACCCCAGCCTGTCCGGCAATCTGCTGTTTTTCAAACGCATCCTGAACCCGTTCATCTCGCATCAGGAATCCCTGACAGTGGCGTCGGAATTTGCCGGACTGACAATGCTCGACAAGACGTTTCGCGGCAAGCTTGAGGTGCCCGCAGAGACCGTTGCGAAAATCCGCCATCTCTCCCGCGAAGATGCGCAGCTGGTGCGTCAGGATACCGGGTTTGATCTGATGCCGAAGGTTGCGGATATTGCCGGCTCCCCCAGTCCCGATATGTCGCGGCTGGAGGAAGACCTTGCGCGCATTATAGAAGTGTCCAAACGCAAGGATTTCACCCTCCTGTCGTATCTCGAACGTATGAAGCCTTTGAGCATGCTTTTGCAGGGGTGATGCCCGTCCTGCGGCGCGCTGGTGCCAGTGGTTGTGCCCGTGTTTTGCGCCCGTTTCTGGGGAAACCCGCCGCTGGCCTGGATATTTGGGTTGCCAGCTTGCGCTGTTGGGTAAACTATGGTTAGCCGTGAACAATCAACCTGTAAGGGATCATTATGAACGACAATGACACGACCGAAACAGAAGCACTGCGTGCGGTTGCCTATGCCCTGTTTTCTCTGGGTACCGAAGGTGACGGCGAGAGCAGTGAACGCCACGATCAGTGGACCGCTGACCGCAAAGAGCACCTGACGAATGCGCGCCGCATGGTGCGCCGTCTGGAAGCCAAGGGTTACACAATCTCCAAGGCCTGACAGCAGGTATTATGTGGCGGCCCTGTGGCGGCCACTTCAGGAACGGGCCTTTCCCGGCACATACTTTTACATCCGCCAAAGCGCTGGCATCTCCAGCTGCCGGATTGACAGGAAATTGATTCATGAGCGACGAAACACTGTACTACCCCACGCAGAAAGTGACCGATAAGGATACCTGCTTTTTCTACCACACGGTCGATCTGAAAAATGGCGAGACAGTGAATGGCAACTGGGACATCCGCGGCCGCGAAGATGCCTATTTCGGCGGTGTCGATTTCACTGGCAAGAAGGCGCTGGACGTGGGCTGTGCCACAGGGTTTCTGACCTATGCGATGGAACAGGCCGGGGCCGATGTGACCTCGCTTGAACTGGGACCGGGCGCCACCATGTCGCGCGATTTTGTGCCTTTCGCGGCGCATGACTATCATGAGCATGTCAACCAGTCGCGCGAGCAGCGTTCGGCCGATCAGAAATCACAAGATGATTTCAGCGATGCCGCGCAGGCCGAACTGCACAAAAAGCAGATCGACCGCATGGCCAAGGGTGCTGAGGGTACCACCAGCAAGGGCGTTGGCGAGAAATACGTGGATTCCCCTTATACCAAGGTGAAGTCGCTGGGCGATCAGCACCGCGGATACTGGTACTGCCACACGGCCAACGACTCCAACGCCAAGGTTGTCTATCGCAGCGTTTACGAGATGCCCCGCGACATGGGCCCGTTTGATGTGACGATGTATGGCGCGATCCTGCTGCACCTGCGCGACCCGTTCTTTGCCCTGCACAACGGGTGCCGCCTGACGGAAAAGACGGTGATCGTGACCGACATGCTGCACGCCCGTTTCAAGGACCGCAAGAACCACCCCATGACGATGTTTGTCCCCAGCGTGAAGGACAAGAGCCGGATCGGCACCTTCTGGCTGTTCTCGCCCGAAATCATCGTGCAGATGCTGGGGGTTCTGGGCTTTGAAGATTCCACCGTGACCTACCACACCCAAAAGGCACGCGGGATCGAGGTGGACATGTTCACCGTCGTTGCCCATCGCACCGCTCCTTTCAACCCGGCTATGACCTACTGATCTGATCGGTACGACTTCAGGACAAGACACATGAAAAAAGCATTTATCACCGGCATCACCGGCCAGGATGGCGCCTATCTGGCCAAACTGCTGTTGGAAAAAGGCTACGAAGTTCACGGCGGTGTCCGCCGGATTTCACATCCCGAACTGCCACGGCTCGAGAAGCTGGGCGTTTCTGCCGACATCCAACTGCACGAATTCGATCTGTCTGACCCCTACAACATCATCCGTGCGGTCAATACGGTAAAGCCTGACGAATTCTACAACCTCGCCGCCCAAAGCTTTGTCGGCGCGTCCTGGGATCTGCCGATCTACACCGCCGATGTCGACGGCATGGGTGTTGTGCGTATTCTGGATGCCCTGCGCACCTCCTCGCCCGAGACACGGTTCTATCAGGCCTCGACGTCTGAAATGTTCGGTCTGGTGCAGGAAGTACCGCAATCGGAAACAACACGTCTTTACCCGCGCTCGCCGTATGGTGTGGCCAAGGTCTATGGCCACTACATTACCATGAACTACCGCGAAAGCTTTGGCATGCATGCCTCGAGCGGGATCCTGTTCAACCACGAGAGCCCGCTGCGCGGCAAGGAGTTCGTCACCCGCAAGATCACGCTGGGCCTCGCGGCACTGGCGCATGGTGGCGACAAAGCGATCGAGCTGGGCAACATGGACGCCAAGCGCGACTGGGGCTTTGCCGGGGATTATGTCGAAGGCATGTGGCGGATGGTGCAACAGGACACGGCAGACGATTACGTTCTGGCCACCGGTGTCACCACCACAATCCGCGACTTCTTTACCTTTGCGGGCGAGACGCTTGGCATGGATCTGGAATGGTCCGGGACAGGTGAGGGCGAAACAGCGACGGATCGCAAGACCGGCAAGCTGGTCATGAAAGTGAACCCCAAGTTCTACCGCCCCGCCGAAGTCGAGCTTTTGATCGGGGATCCGGGCAAAGCGAAAAAAAATCTGGGCTGGGAGCCTAAAGTCAAAGTGCGCGAGCTTGCTGAAATGATGGCAAAGTCCGACTATGACGACCTTGCCTGATCCCTTGCGCTCACGGCTTGGCCGCTTTGTTCACAGCTGGCGCGGGTTCCGCGGCCATGTTGATGGATTTCTGGATGGCGCCATCACCGGATGGGCAGCGCCCGGTGATCCGAAATCCGGTGCCTTGCGCATCGGATTGTTCACCTCGCAAGGCATGATTGCCGAAGTCACCGCAAATATGTTTCGCGGTGACCTTCAGGCTGCCGGGATCGGGACCGGCTATCATGGGTTTGTGATCCCGCTGGACGCAGTGCAGCGGCGCAGCGTCGCCAGCGCCGGAGGCGATGTTACGGTGCAGATTTTGGGCCGCAGTGGCGGGCGTCTGGGCAAATTGCATCTGACGGATCTCGGCAGATATGAGAAAGTCACTGAGAAAGTCGTTGAAAAAACCATGGACGCACCGGTTGAACACAAGACACAAAAAGGCAAAACCGGCGCCCTGCGCGCGTTTTTGCATGGCGATCTGGAACACATAAACGCCTTTGCCAATGCAGCCAAACGCCCGCCCCGCCCTGATGCGCGCAGCCCGCTGGGGGTCCACACCGGGCTTTTCGACACCGGCGACCGCCTCAAGGGCGGCACATTGCCGGCCCCC
>JBARUV010000165.1:0-1610 GCA_049645905.1 Sulfitobacter sp. | reverse complement strand
CCTATCGACTACGCTCTTACATTTGATGATGTGGAAATCGTTTGATTGCAGACGATACTGATTCTATGGAACGATTATTTGGCTGGAGTGCCCCCACCGAGTGGTCCAAATTAATTGTTAGTGCCTGAGTGAGCTACCCCCGAAAATGGGACACTGACGTAAGCTGTGATTTGTTGTCTGCTGATCTTCAACACGAAGGAGATCAGATATGTCGAAACGGAAGCAACATCATCCGGAATTCAAGGCCAAGGTGGCGTTGGAGGCGCTGAAAGGCGAGGAGACGGTCAGCGAGCTGGCCAGTCGGTTTGGGGTTTGCTCTGCCCCCCGAAATTCGGACCGTTTGAAACTGGAGTTTTCGGTTAAACTTCCCTGGCTGGAAGAGGAGCTGAGAACGATGAAGGCATCACGATTTTCGGACGCGCAGAAGGCGTTCGTTTTGAAGCAGGGCGAGGAAGGCACGTCAGTCGCGGAGATCTGTCGCAAGGCGGGGATCAGCCAGGCCACCTACTTCAGTTGGAAGAAGAAGTACGCGGGTTTGCTGCCGGATGAAATGCGGCGGCTGAAAGCATTGGAGGACGAGAACGGTCGGTTGAAAAAGATTGTGGCCTACCTGACACTGGACCGAGAGATGTTGCAGGATGTCATCCGCCGAAAGCTTTAAGGCCTGCCTGGAAGCGCAAGCTGGTTGACGGGATGCTGGTAGATTGGGGCGTATCGATCCGGCGGGCGTGCTGCGCTCTTCGGTTCGATACCTCGACCTACTACTACAAGTCCCGCCGCCCCGGGCAGGCCGCGCTGGAACGACGGATTAAGGAGATCTGCGAAACGCGCGTGCGGTATGGCTACCGGCGCGTCCACGTCTTGCTGCGCAGAGAAGGCTGGTAGATCAATATGAAGAAAACACGTCGCATTTACGATGAGTTGGGCCTTCAGTTGCGCAACAAGCACCCCAAACGGCGGGTGAAAGCGAAGCTCAGAGAGGATTGATCAGTGGCGATTGGCCCAAACGATGTCTGGGCGATGGATTTCGTCCATGATCAACTCGCCACGGGTCGAAAGCTGCGTATTTTGACTATCGTTGATACGCACTCCCGCTTCTGTCCTGCGACAGATCCACGGTTTACGTATCGGGGTGAAGACGTTGTTCAGACCTTGGAACGGATCTGCAAATCTGGCGGCTACCCCAAGACGATAAGAGTCGATAATGGGAGCGAATTTATCTCGCGCGACCTCGACCTTTGGGCTTACGCAAACAATGTGACTTTAGACTTCTCGCGGCCGGGAAAGCCGACCGACAATGGGTTTATAGAAGCGTTCAACAGCAAGTTCCGCGCAGAGTGCCTGAACGCTCACTGGTTCATGACGCTTGCAGATGCGCGGGAAAAGCTGGAGGATTGGCGTAGAGACTACAATGAGGTTCGGCCACACAGTGCGATCGGATACAACGTCCCGGTCGACATCCATAATCTCGGCGGCGTCGCCAGCCTGCTGCCGTGATATAGGCCGAAAACTCTGGCTACTGGCGGTCCAAAGTTGGGTAGCAGTGCAATGTCAAATCAACACCACACTTTCGCTGCACGGCATAAGAACTATCCAAACGCGAACTTACC
>JBARUV010000164.1:0-22153 GCA_049645905.1 Sulfitobacter sp. | reverse complement strand
TTTACCTCGACTTTATCAACATGTTCATGTTCCTGCTGCAATTGCTGGGTAACCGCGAATAACATCGCGCTGACATCACAATCGACAGGGCCGGTCCTTAGCCAAGGATCGGCCCTTTTCTATGGGACAACCCCCAAGCCTAAACTCCGACCCAACTGCGTCAAAACAGCCTATCGGGCAGGTGTCATCCCGGTACATCCACCACCCGGTGATATCCTCAGGAGGCTGAACTGTGATATGGATAGCATCAGGACGCTCGTCACAGTTAGGGCCCGTAAGGTTCAGCCACGCTGCACCTACGCCGATCAGAAGGGCTCTGAGCCGACACCGGTAAAGCCGATGCTGTCGGAATAAGCCGCTGTATAGCCGGGCTGCGGCGGTGGGCCGACAATCTTGCCGCTACAGGCAGACAGGACGCCGGAAGCCATCAAGGCGAGGACGATAGAACGATACATGCAGGTTTCCTTGGCAGCTAAGGGAACCACAAGTATTGCGCCAACGGCCGGCAGACACAAGGCGTTGCAGAACGCAGGTTGACCCGTCGCCCTCGATCAAGGGCCTTCGATCCGCTTTTGAAAGTCGCTGACCTCAGCAGGGCTTCGCAGATGAACAACCCTCAGCCCCGGCCCATGATCCGCCAGCAGCCTTTGTAGCCGCAAACGGTGACTGACCCGTGTGTTCCATATCCAAAGGTAGAACTTGATACTTTCCCCGTGCAGCTTTTCGACACAGCCCTCTGCCATATCGGGGCGACGCTTGCCCCAGTATTGGAAAAGCCTTCTGGTTACCCGCCACAGACGCAATCCTACCGGCAGATCAAGCCAGATCAGCGTGTCAGCGCGCACGGCGCGGTTGTTGTAGGTTTCCGAGAAACCACCCTCGAATATCCAGCTCTCCAAAGCTTCGACCTCCAGCGCCATCTCGCGGCGCTGTGCACGGGGCCGCGGCTGCCAGTCAGGCATCCACTGGATGTGGTCCATATAGTATACCGGCAGGCCGGTCTGCGCACCCAGCCACCGCGCGAGCGTCGATTTACCGGAACCTGCGCCGCCAACAATCATCACACGCTTCATCGCCTTGCACCTTTCCTGCGCAACCGCATCTAACCCGCGCAACGCAAAAAGCCGCGCAGAAAGCGCGGCCTTGGATTACAAAGTCAGGCGATCTTACTTGATCTTGCCTTCTTTGTAGTCGACGTGCTTGCGCGCAACGGGGTCATATTTCTTGATGACCATTTTTTCGGTCATGGTACGCGCATTTTTTTTGGTAACATAGAAATGGCCTGTGCCCGCGGACGAGTTCAGACGGATCTTGATCGTGGTTGGCTTCGCCATAGGTCTTCTCCTGCTGCACCGCCCGTGTTTACGGGGTGCGTAAATCCTGAAACTTGGCTTCTAATCGGGCCAGCGCCCGAGTCAACCGCTATTTGCCACCCGACCCGCAACAGGCGCGAAATTTTTCAAAAATTCCGACGTTTTCCTTCAAAGAAAACGACACCGCCGGATAGTTTTGCGCGGAAGGCCTATAAGCCGGATTCTGTCCAAGAGGTTACCCCCTCTGGATGACCATTCCTCTGACCGCAGTGTTGCCACCGCGACTATAGCTGCCAACCCGGACCTGCTGGGGCAAAAGCAGCCCCGCCACTTGCGTGACACGCGGTCCCTATTTGGCATTGCTCCCGGTAGGGCTTGCCATGCCATTCGTGTTGCCACGAACGCGGTGGGCTCTTACCCCACCGTTTCACCCTGACCCCCGCAAGCGGAGGCGGTTTGTTTTCTGTGGCGCTATCCGTCGGGTTGCCCCGCCCGGGCGTTACCCGGCACCGTCTCTTTTTGGAGTCCGGACTTTCCTCGACCTGTGACAGCCGCGATCATCCAGCCTTCCGCGCACCGCTGCCGTATCCCGATGCCGCGCCCAAGGTCAAGTCCAGAGCGCGCTTTGCCCGAGTGACGTATAATCCTGCGCGCACAGCGGCCCGCTGGCATAGGGCCGATAGCGCAGGCGCACCGCGTCAAGCAAAGTCTTGTCGTCAACCTGTGCGGTATATCCTGCAGCCTGCGCCACCTTTCGAAAGCTGTCTGCGTTCGGGTCACGCGGCCCGGCATCCCTACCCGGCCTGCCCGCCAGTCCTTGTCGCGCCAACCGCGCCCAGTCAAAACGCGGGCCGGGATCAAATTTGCGCCCCGGCGCCATATCCGAATGGCCTATCACGCCTTCAGGGGTGATCGCCCAACGCGCCATGATACCTGCAAGAAGCCCCTCAAGACTGCACATTTGCGGCTCCGAAAACGGATGATCTCCGCGATTGTCGAGTTCAATCCCGATAGAGCGGGAATTGATATCATCTTCGCCACCCCATTCACCGGCGCCGGCATGCCAGGCGCGCTGGTCCTCGGCGACCAATTGGGTGATCTGCCCGGTGCCGGCAATCAGGTAGTGGGCAGAAACTTCTGCACTCGGATCACACAGCCGCTCCACTGCGGCTTGCGCCGACGTCATCGCAGTGTAGTGGATCACAATCAATTTGGGCCGCAGCCCGTTCCGGCGCGGCCCGCAATTGGGGGATGGTCTGCTGATCATCGCGGGTCGGTTCACGCCCTAGCCTTGAACGGCGTTCCGGAATGGTGCCGGATCCCAAGCGCAGGCGTAGCCATCGCCGTCGGGATCCATCCCGGCGCGGTCTTTCTCCGGCCCGCCGTCCTCAAGGAACGCGATCTGCGCCTCGACCGGGCTGGAATAATTCGCGCAGGCTCGCGTCGCCTTGCTTGCTTTGTTAAATCCGAACCGGCTGTAGACTTGGGTGCCGACCGGATGGGTGTTGGAAAGCGCAAACGCCACAATGTTCGGGCCGGCGGCACCGCGGTCTGGTAAGGCCTGAGGCTGGATCTGTTGGTATTGCGCGCGGTTCGCGTCGATGCGTGCCGCGTCGGCCTGAATATCGCGTTGGGCGGCCACAGCGTCAAAATTGTTTTCCTGACTGATGCCTGCCGTGTTTACCGCTGTCGGTGCGGGATTGGACGGGCTGGCATTCAATGGTGCGACCCCGGAATCGGTTGCCGCAGTGGTGCCAACGCCGCCGGTGCCATTGGGGCTTGTTGCAGCCAACACGCGTGCAGTTTCTGCCGCTGTCGCCGCAGCAGATCCGTCATTGGTTACCGACAATGGCGCGGAGGAGACGGCCGAGGGCGCGGGCACATTGGCGGATGCGGGCACGCCGGAGGACGCAAGCGCCGCGTTGCGCTGCGCCTGTTCATTCTGGAAATTGCTGTCAAAACCAACGCCGCTACCGGAATCCGGCACGGCAGGCTGACACGCCGAAAGGCCGACACCAGCGGCGATAACTAGAAAAACACGCATCAACATAGGTCCTGCTTTTTTACTGCTTTATTGGGTTTTCGTTTACCACCATTTGTCCGCTTTGGCTACAAACCCGGCGCCGCGTTCCAGCGCATAGGCGGATGATAGCAGATCACCTTCTTCCCATGGCCGTCCGATCAGTTGCAGGCCCAGTGGCAGGCCCAGCGCGTTCTGCCCGGTCGGTACTGCAATGCCCGGCAGGCCAGCAAGGTTGACCGTGACGGTAAACACATCGTTGAGGTACATCTGCACAGGATCGGCATCCGCCATTTCACCCAGCCCGAAGGCAGCGGAAGGCGTAGCGGGCGTCAGGATGCAATCAATGCCTTGGGAAAACACATCGTCAAAGTCCTTTTTGATCAACGCCCGCACGCGTCGCGCGCGGTTGTAATAGGCGTCATAAAATCCGGCAGACAACACATAGGTCCCGATCATGACACGGCGTTGCACCTCGGCACCAAATCCTTCTGCGCGGGTTTTTTCATACATCTCGGTAATGCCGTCGCCCTGTTCCAGTTTGGCGCGGTGGCCAAAACGCACGCCGTCATATCGCGCGAGGTTGGAAGATGCCTCGGCAGGGGCAATCACGTAATAGGCAGGCAGCGCGTACTTGGTGTGTGGCAAAGAGATATCCACGATTTCGGCGCCTGCATCTTTCATCATCGCGATGCCGTCGGCCCAGAGCTTTTCAATCTCGTCGGGCATGCCGTCCATCCGGTATTCCTTGGGAATACCGATCTTCTTGCCACGCATGTCTCCGGTAAGGGCTGCCTCAAAATCAGGCACCGCCAGATCGGCAGAGGTCGAATCCTTGGGGTCATGCCCGCACATTGCCTCAAGCATGATTGCCGCATCGCGTACGGATTTCGTCATCGGCCCCGCCTGATCCAGCGAGGAGGCAAAGGCCACGATGCCCCAGCGTGAACAGCGCCCGTAGGTTGGCTTGATCCCCGTGATGCCCGTGAACGCCGCAGGCTGGCGGATCGACCCGCCCGTATCCGTGCCAGTTGCCGCAAGGCACAGATCCGCCGCCACAGCAGAAGCAGAGCCGCCCGAAGAACCGCCCGGCGTCAGTTGCGCCGCATCGTTGCCCCGTCGCCACGGGTTGACCGCATTGCCATAAACGGAGGTTTCATTCGACGATCCCATGGCGAATTCGTCCATGTTCAGCTTGCCCAACATCACCGCGCCACTGTCGAACAATTGCCGGGAAACGGTGCTTTCATATTCCGGCAGGAAACCCTCCAGAATGCGGCTACCCGCCTGAGACGGCACACCTTTGGTGCAGAAAAGGTCCTTGATACCGATCGGCAGACCGCACATCGAGGGGGCGTTGCCCGCTTTGAGGCGCGCATCTGCCTTTGCCGCCTGCTCCAGCGCAATCTCGGGCGTGTGATGCACAAAGGCGTTCAGCGCGCCCGCACCCTCAATGGCTTTCAGACAGGCTTCGGTCAGTTCTTTTGAGGTGGTCTTGCCTGCACGCAGCGCATCCCGCGCCTCCGCCAGACCCAGTGTATTCAGATCAGCCATTATTCGACCACCTTGGGCACTGCAAAGAAGCCCTCCCGCGCGTCGGGCGCATTGGCCAGCACCGCGGCTTGCTGATTGCCATCTGTCACCTCGTCAACGCGGCGTTTCAGCACCTGCGGCGTCACCGATGTCATGGGTTCCACACCTTCGATATCGACCTCATTCAATTGTTCGATGAACCCCAGAATCCCGTTGAAATCCTGAGCGAGTGCTGCCAGCGCCTCCGGCTCCACCTTGATGCGGGCCAGCTTGGCCACCCGGGCGGCTGTGTTTTCGTCAATTGACATGATGGCTCTCCATTCTGTTGCCCGCCGTTTACCGTTCTGCGCGCCCCCTCGCAAGGGCGCGCTGTAACCGCAGCTTCAGCTTTGCGATAAACCTTTTCGCGGCAGCGTCAAACGGGTTAGAGTCTGTCGGGAAAAAGGGAGAAACCTATGAAAATCATCTGGCTTGGCCACGGCTCGTTCCGCATCGAAATCGAAGATCAGATATTGCTGATTGATCCCTGGCTGAACGGCAATCCGATGCTGGCCGAAGACCAGCACGCAGCGGCCATCGCAGGTGCGACGCAACTTCTGGTCACGCATGGCCATTTTGATCACACCGCCGATATCGCGGCCATCGCCGGCACAACGGGTGTGCCTGTCGCGGGCATGTACGAGTTGATGGGCTGGTTCGACGGCCAGGGCGTGAAAAACACCACAGGCTTCAACAAAGGCGGGACAATCCACTGCGGCAAAGTTGCCGTGACAATGGTGCCCGCCTCGCATTCCTCTTCTATCGCGGGGGACGCGGGGCCAATCTACAGCGGCTCGGAGACCGGATTGGTAATCAAGGGCGAAGGCCACGTGATCTACATGTCAGGCGACACGGATATCATGGCCGACATGGACTGGATTGGCGATTTCCACAAACCTGACATCGGGATCCTGTCCGCAGGCGGTCATTTTACCATGGACATGGCGGCCGCAGCCTATGCAGCGAAACGGTATTTCAACTTCAAAACAGTAATTCCGGGCCATTACCGCACCTTCCCCGTGTTGGAACAGTCGGCCAAGGTGCTGGCCGACGGGTTGCCCGGAGTGGACGTCATTGAACCGGAAGTGATGCAGGCGATTGAACTTTGAGGCGACGGGCGTCGTCTGGTGCGTGTTACTCATAAAGGCGCCTCTACCTTCCGGCTAACGCAGACCCTCGAAAAAGGATTTCAACAGCGCCTCGGCCTGTTGCGCTGACAATCCGTCATATACCTCGGGCACGTGATGTGCCTGGGGGTGCTTGAACACCCGCGCCCCGTGGGCAACACCGCCAGATTTCGGATCTGCTGCGCCGTAGTACAGCCGCGCCACCCGCGCCGCCGCGATTGCGGCTGCACACATCGCACAGGGTTCCAGCGTGACATAGAGCGCATAACCGGTCAGCCGCTCCGATCCTATCGCCGCACAGGCCGCGCGGATCGCCAGCACCTCGGCATGCGCTGTGGGATCAGACAATTCGCGCGTGCGATTACCCGCCTGCGCAACCACCTTGCCCGCAGGGTCCACGACCACGGCACCCACAGGCACTTCACCACGTGCGCCCGCCGCGCGCGCCTCTTGCAGCGCCTCTTGCATGAAAGATCGAAAAACCATTCACCTACAGGACCGCAAAGCACACCCTTTCGCAAGCCCGTCAAAGCGGCTAAGGCAGAGCCATGAGTGACACACCCAAATCAGACACGCCCAAGGGCGACCGCATTGCCAAAGTTCTGGCCCGCGCCGGAATTGCCTCGCGCAGGGAAGCCGAGCGCATGATCGAAGCGGGCCGTGTGCGGGTCAACGGGGAGCAGATCACCTCGCCTGCGCTGAATGTAACGCCCGCAGATAATATCACCGTGGACGGCAACGAAGTGTCCGAGCCCGAACCGCCGCGTCTGTGGCTCTATCACAAGCCCACCGGTCTGGTGACCACGACGCAAGACGAAAAGGGGCGCGCCACGATCTATGACGATCTGCCTGACGACATGCCGCGCGTGGTGTCGGTGGGGCGGCTGGACATCAACTCCGAAGGGCTGTTGCTGCTGACCAATGATGGTGGTGTCAAACGCAAGATGGAACTGCCCAGCACCGGCTGGCTGCGCCGGTACCGCGCACGCGTGAACGGGCGACCCGAAGACAAGACACTGGAACCCCTGCGTCAGGGCATCACCGTTGAGGGCGAGCGGTTTCAACCGATGGAAGTCACCATCGACCGTCAGCAAGGCGCCAACGCCTGGCTGACCGTGGGCCTGCGCGAAGGCAAGAACCGCGAAATCCGCCGCGCAATGGAGGCCGTGGGCCTCAGCGTGAACCGCCTGATCCGGATTTCTTACGGGCCGTTCCAGTTGGGAGACCTGAAATCAGGAGCCGTGGAAGAAGTGCGCCGCAAGATCGTGCGCGACCAGTTGGGCATCGAAATCGAAGACCCCAGCGGCACGGCGGTGAAGAAACCCAAGGCAGTCAAACACTTTTCAAAGCGTCGCCCAATCAAGCCACGGCGCTAGAAAACGGTTCTTTCAGGAAAATCGGTCGGGGTTTTCAGGAATTCCGCACCTTGAGAGACAAAATACTGGATAGTTTCCCCGTCACCGGACATTCACATTGAACAGCTAACCCCCTAAGACGTTGGCAAAGAGAAATACTTTCGGGGGACAACCATGACTGACCTGCTGACCATCGAGAACCTTGGCAATCTGGTGATGCTCTGCTTTTTGCAGGCGGTTCTGGGGTTTGACAACCTGCTGTACATCTCCATTGAAAGCCAGCGTGCGCCCGTAGCCCAGCAATCGGCGGTGCGCAAATGGGGAATCCTGATAGCCGTCGCTCTGCGTGTCGTGCTCTTGTTTGTGATGATCCAGGCGATTGATGCTATGGCCGAACCCTTCTTTGTCCTCAACTGGACGGGCGTGATCACAGGCGGCGTCAACTTTGCCACGCTGGTATTCATTATTGGTGGCGCCTTCATCATGTATACCGCCGTCAAGGAAATCAGCCATATGCTGGCGATTGAGCATCTGGACACGGATGTAGATGTGAAATCGGGCAAATCAGCCACGCAGGTTGTCCTCCTGATTGTCTTCATGAACCTTATTTTCTCTTTTGATTCTGTGCTTTCCGCGCTGGCAATCACCGATGTCTTTATCATTCTGGCCACTGCGATCATCCTGTCGGGCCTTGCCATGTTGTTGCTCGCCGATAGCGTGACCCGCTTTCTCGAAGCCAACCGCATGTACGAGGTGCTGGGCCTGTTTATCCTGCTGATCGTCGGCATTGTGCTCCTCGGCGAAGCCGGACAGGCCGCAGCGCATGCCATGCATGACGAGGCGCTGGCACTGCGGTTCTTCGGGTACGAGGTGATCCCGATGTCCAAGACCACCTTCTATTTCTCGGTGCTCGTACTGGTTGCGGTCGAAATCATCCAGTCGGGCTATACCCGCAAGCTGAACGCTGAACGGCGCACGGGTGCCAAACGCTGACTGGCAGAAGCGCGAATGCAGTCTTATGTTAAAAGCGGGGAAAACGCGGCGCAGGATTGTTTCCCGTTTTCGCGCCATCTGCGCCAATCGTTGCGTTTGATGCCATCCTGGTATCAATGTGCAGCACCCTCGCAGCCACTTGGTTGCGCCTCGGAATCGGATTTGGAAAGGACACCCTGATGGCCACGACTACACTGCAAAAGGTCGCATATGTCGCTTTGATCGTCGTGCTTTTCGGCGTCACGTCCGGTTGGCTGGGAGGGCTATAGGCGATGGCCAAGCGTTTTGGTGGAAAATTCAGCCCCGATCAGGAGACCACGGCCCAGACCAAGCATCTGGAACGTGTCGAAGTCGATCCCGTGGGCGGGCGCGCCAATGTCCTGTTTATTCCCGCTATCGTACTGGTGGCTACGTCGCTGGGCAGTGGCGCACTGGGTCTGACAGCCGCGTTGGTTGGTGCCGGTTTCCTGACCCTTGCGGCATGGCTTCTGCGTGCGGGGCTTCAGGCCGAGGCGGAATATAACGCCCGCAAGGTGGCCCGCCGCCCTGCCCTGCCGCGCAAAATGATTGCCAGCGTGCTGACGGGCGTGGGTACTGTTCTTGCTGTGTTTGCCCATCTCGACACCTTTGGCGAAGTGCTGGCGCCGGTTCTGTATGGCATCTGCGCTGCGGGTCTGCATCTTGCGGCCTTCGGGTTTGACCCGCTGAAATCCAAGGGCATGGAAGGCATCGACACCTTCCAGCAGGATCGTGTCGCACGCGTTGTCGACGAAGCGGAAAAGATGCTGGCGGCGATGAGCGATGCCATGAAACGTGCAGGCGACCGCACCGCCGCCGGACGGTTGTCGGAATTCCAAGCCACCGCCCGCACCCTGATCCGCACGGTAGAGGAAGACCCCCGTGACCTGACCGCCGCGCGCAAGTACCTGAGCGTCTACCTGCGCGGGGCCCGTGACGCGACGGTGAAGTTTGCCGATATCTACAGCCGGACGCAGGATGCACAGGCCCGCGCGGATTACCTCGCCTTGCTGGAAGATCTGGACCAGAACTTTGCCGCCCGCACCCGCAAATCGCTGCTCGACGACCGGGGTGATCTAACTGTTGAAATTGACGTGCTGCGAGAGCGGCTTTCCCGTGAAGGTGTGCGGCTGGAATAGCGCCGCCTGCCCTTTTATCCAATACTTCAAGGAACCCAACTAAATGTCAGAAACTGTTCGTGAAAAAGCCGCCCAGACCCTCGCCATCGTCGATGAGGTGAACGCCGTTATCCTGCCGGAACCTTCAGACGCCAACGCCATTGTGACGCTGGATGATGCTGACGCGCCGCTCAGCGCCGAGATCAACAGCCGCATGGCCGAGATCGACATGGATGATACGCAATCCATCGTGTCGTTCGGGTCGGGCGCGCAGGCCGAATTGCAGGAGATTTCGCAGGCGATGCTGGCGGACGTACGCAACAAGGATGTTGGCCCGGCCGGTGACAGCCTGCGCAGCATGGTCACCACAATCCGTGGTTTTTCAGTGTCTGAACTGGATGTGCGCCGCAAACGCAGCTGGTGGGAAAAACTGCTGGGTCGGGCGGCACCCTTTGCAAAATTCACGGCCAAGTTCGAAAAGGTCCAGGGTCAGATCGACCGCGTCACAGATGCGCTTCTCGGCCATGAACATACGCTGCTGAAGGACATCAAATCACTGGATATGCTCTATGAGAAAACGCTCCAGTTCTATGATGAACTCGCGCTTTATATCGCTGCGGGCGAGGCAAAGCTGAAAGAACTGGACACGACAACGATCCCCGCCCGCGAAAAGGCCGTCAAGAAAGCCAAAGAGTCCGATCAGGTCATGGTTGCGCAGGAATTGCGCGATATCCGCGCGGCGCGCGACGATCTGGAACGCCGCGTCCACGATCTGAAACTGACCCGTCAGGTCACGATGCAGTCCCTGCCATCCATCCGGCTGGTACAGGAAAACGACAAGTCGCTGGTCACCAAGATCAACTCGACCCTCGTAAACACCGTGCCGCTGTGGGAAACCCAGCTCGCGCAGGCGGTGACCATCCAACGCTCTGCCGAGGCGGCTGTTGCCGTACGCGAAGCCAATGACCTGACCAACGAGTTGCTGACATCCAACGCGAAAAACCTGCGTGAAAGCAACAAGATGATCCGCACCGAGATGGAGCGCGGCGTGTTCGATATCGAAGCGGTCAAACAAGCCAACGCCGACCTGATCGGCACCATCGAGGAAAGCCTGCAAATCGCAGACGAAGGCAAGGCCAGACGGACCGCAGCCGAAAAAGACCTCAAGGAAATGGAAGCCAAGCTGCGTGACACGCTTGCAGCGGCAAAGGCCAAAAAGACCGGTCTGGGCGATACCGCCTCCGGCGCTGTACCGGGCTAAGAGTTGTGGCCGGGGCCGGGCAACAGATCAGGAAATGGATTGCCGCACTGTGCAGCGCGGCGTTGCTTGTTGCCTGTGACCTGCCCGCCCCGGTCCAACCCAGCCTCAAACCACCGGTAAAGCGGCCGCAAAAGCCGGCGGTCAAACCCGCGGCACCCGTTGTCGCCAAACCGACGAGCGAGAAAAGTGCGGGCCTGCGCAGCTACCTTAATCAGGTGCAGACCGCGCAGCTGGCCCAGGGGTTGCTGCGCCGTGACGGGGGCGGCGAGGACACGCCTTTCACCGCCGACATCCTCGCCCGTAACTTTGAGCAAATAGCTTTCTACAACGAATATGACGGCAATTTTTCGGGCCGTGGCGGCGCCAGTCCGCTGCGCCGCTGGATAACGCCCGTTCGGATGGAGGTTATTTTTGGTTCGGGTGTGCCACCGTCACAGCGGATTTCAGACGCTAATGACGTCAAACAATACGCCAACCGTCTCTCCCGCGTGACCGGACATCCGGTCTCCACAAACGGCAAACCCAACTTTATCGTGATCATTTCCGGCGAGGATGACCGCGACGAAGCCCTTCAACAGGCTGCGGCGCGGGTGCCGGGTATCTCGACATCATCATTGCGGGCGCTACGCGACATGCGGGGCGACACCTATTGCGCCGTGGCCGCCTATGCAGCCGGGCCGGACGTCAACACCTATACCGCGGCGGTCGCCATAATCCGTGCCGAAAACCCCGGCCTGCTGCGTCTGTCGTGCATTCACGAGGAACTGGCCCAAGGCATGGGGCTGGCCAACGACAGCCCCGCCGCGCGGCCGTCTATCTTTAACGATGACGATGAATTCGCCCTGCTGACGCGCCATGACGAATTGCTGTTGCAGATGCTGTATGACGCCCGCTTGCGCCCCGGCATGAGTGCCGCAGAAGCCGCCCCCATCACCCGCATCATCGCGCGTGAGCTAACCGGCGGGCCGCTTTAAGACCTTATTGGAACAAAGTCCGGTTTCGAAGGAGGTGTCTGGTTTGAGGCCAGAGCGCCAAAAGAAGAGCAGCAAAGGGTCGTTTCATAGCATAATCGAGATGGTCCCCGAAACCGATTTCAGTTTCTGAAACAACCGTCAGGCCGACGGTCATTTATCGGCCGTCTTTCAGCCGTAGAGTTATCAGATTGCCAAGCTCTTGTAATATGTGTTTGAGTTGCTCCTCAACCTGTCAGAACAACCCATTCAAATCAGCCTCAAAAAGTGGAATTCCCGATGTTGAAAGCGTTTATGAGATGGGTCACAAACAAGTGGTTGAAGCAGTACCGCAAATCGACTGAAGTATCGGGTGTACGCGCTGTCTTTTTAGGAGATTTTGTAAGCACTCAAGTCGTTTTGCACGGCGTTTACGAAAGGGGTGGCATAGCAACACTCGAACGGTGTGTTTTTCCGAAGCTAACAACCAGCTCAGTATGCTTGGACATCGGTGCAAATATTGGCAATCATGCAGCCGCGTTCTCCAAAATATTTAATAAAGTAATTGCCTTTGAACCAAACCCGATAGTTTTTCATGTGTTGCAGGCCAATTCTGTCGGTCGCAGCATTTTGCCTGTCAACATTGGCCTCTCCTCACAATCCGGACAGTTGTTTTTTGAACAGGAATTCGGGAACTTGGGGGCATCCCGGATTGTCCCAGTGCCCACATCGACGAGCATCAAAATCAAAGTGAACACGCTCGATGAGGAAATCTTGGAGCACCGGATCGAGGACGTGTCATTTGTGAAGATCGATGTCGAAGGTCACGAGTTAGAAGTATTGCAGGGGGCTCGAGGGGTATTGGCTTCACAAAAGCCAGTGCTGGCGATGGAAGCATTGTACCGCGATGATGCGGTGACAGGCGAAAAGGTTGAATTGTTACTGCGCTCGTTCGGGTATAAGTTTTTCTATAAAATGGCGTCAAATTCCCGGTTGGTCAGGTTCTTGGAGGGCCGGAATGTGGACCTGAACAGAAGTGTCTTGCGGTTTTTCGTCAGCCAGAGGCAAAGGAACGATATGTCACTTGAAGAAATCCATTTTGTTGCGGGGCAAGACAATCCCTTGATTGTAGCTTCGCCTCGACCACTCACATAAGCGAAACAAATTCAAGCAATCCTTCGGGGCAAGACAGCCAGCCGGAGTCGACAAACGAAATTGTCCAGATCTTGTGTCTCCAGATCGGCGTTCCTGTGACTGAAGCGACCGGCAGCACAGTCCCGCACGCTCCGCTCCCGCGTCAAAGCCAACGTCTTGATAAGCGTCCCCCACCCCAATAGTCTGCTGCAAACACAACAAGGACCAAATCCATGGGCATTTTCGATTTCCTTTCCGGCGAATTCATCGACGTCATTCACTGGACAGACAACACCCGCGACACGATGGTCTGGCGGTTTGAACGCGAGGGTCACGAGATCAAGTATGGTGCCAAGCTGACAGTACGCGAGGGACAAGCGGCGGTGTTTGTGCACGAAGGGCAGTTGGCCGATGTCTTTACCCCCGGTCTTTATATGCTTGAAACCAACAACATGCCGATCATGACGACGCTCCAGCACTGGGATCACGGCTTCAAAAGCCCGTTCAAGTCCGAGATTTATTACGTCAACACCACGCGTTTCAATGATCTGAAATGGGGAACCAAGAACCCCATTATCGTGCGTGACCCCGAATTCGGCCCTGTGCGCCTGCGGGCCTTTGGCACCTATTCGGTAAAAGTTGCGGATGCCGCCAAATTCCTGACCGAGATTGTCGGCACGGATGGCGAATTCACCATGGACGAAATCAGCTTTCAGATCCGTAACATCATCGTGCAGGAGTTTTCACGCACCATCGCGCGCGCGCAAATTCCTGTGCTGGATATGGCCGCAAACACCCGCGAATTGGGCCAACTGGTGGGCAAGGAAATTGCCGCCACCATTGGCGAATACGGCCTGTCGATCCCCGAGCTTTATATCGAAAACATCTCTCTGCCGCCCGCCGTCGAAGAGGTGATGGACAAGCGTTCCGCCATGGGCGTAATCGGCAACCTCAATCAATACATGCAGTTTCAGGCCGCCGAGGCATTGGGGCGTGATGGTGGCGGGGCCGCGGCTATTCAGGCGGGTCTGGGTGCAGGTCTGGGCATGCAGATCGGTCAGCATGCTGCCGCCTCTGCCGGACCATGGGGCCCACGCCCCGCAGGTGCTGCCCCCGCCCCTGCACAGATTGCACCACCGCCGCCGCCGATCGAACATGTCTGGCACATCGCCGAAGCCGGAGTGACCAAAGGCCCCTATTCCAAAGCCGCCCTTGGCCGGATGGCAACCGACGGTGCCCTGACGCGTGAAACCCACGTCTGGACGCCCGGTCAGGACGGGTGGCAACAGGCCGAAGATGTGGCGGAACTGGCGCAACTTTTC
Organism: Sulfitobacter sp.; assembly: GCA_049645905.1. Taxonomy (GTDB): domain Bacteria; phylum Pseudomonadota; class Alphaproteobacteria; order Rhodobacterales; family Rhodobacteraceae; genus Sulfitobacter. The sequence goes on along the minus strand of JBARUV010000164.1, from coordinate 7,970 downwards.
ACTGTTTTGCCGCCACCGCCTCCGGGCGCGTAAGGCTTATGGACCATCCGGCACGCTGGATGGTCCTTTGGTCATGCGGGCGTAGGCTCTGGCAAAGACAGTGGTTGCGAAACTTTTTTCGTCGTCCAAACGTGGCTGCCCTACAATGCATCGCGACGTCCCATTCACAAACGCTCTTGCGTTCCCTTTGAAATCTGCCGCCTGCGGTGCAGCGGATGCCATCACAAGGGGGCGTTAGATGCTGGCCAACTTGATCCTTCACCTGCCCCGCCGCCGTACCTTCCTGAAAGTATTGCACTGGTCGATGGTGCCGCTTCTGATCTGGTTCATGCTTGTCACGCCAGATGATGTTCTGCCCTTTGGCCCCACAGCATTTCAGTTCCATTCCATTCTCGCACTGGTATTCGTGACAATCTGCCTGTTGTGGACCGGTGATCATTTGCGCCGCGGGCTGGCCAGCCGACCGGGGCCAAAGTTGCCGGCATGGGCGCGCTATCTGCATCAAGCTCTGCACAAAGCTTTGATCTGGGGCCTGTTCGGCGTGGCTGTCACAGGGTTTTTGCTGGGCCTGACGTCAGCAGTACTGCTCAAGGCCGGAGGGTTTCTGCCGATTGCACCACCGATGCACATGCGGCAGGCCAATGAACTGATCGGCACAATCCATATCTATGAATTCTATCTGCTGGCCGCGATTGCCGTGATCCATGCCGGATTCCACATCTGGCGCCATGTCAGATTGCGCGACAATGCGCTGCGGATCATGGCCCCCAAGGCGTTACACAAATACCTCTAGACGGTTTAGCCCCAAGGCGAGCCGGAAGCCCGCAAGGAGCGCAGAAACAGGCCGATGCCGCCGACCAGCAAAACCAGAATCACAATCAGGTCAAAGGCGCTCATCCGGGCGAATTGGAAGTTCAGGTTGGCGATAACGCCAAAAACCAGCGCGACCAGCGCTCCCACCGCCAAAGCCCAACCGTACCATTTGGCAGAATCATAGAAAACGATCCCGACCCCGAACATAAAGGGCACCAGAACCATGCCGCTGGTCACTTGAAACCCGCCCACCGAAAAAGCACGTTGACCGAACCCGAACTGGGGCTGGATCGTGATCCCGCGCAGCAACAGATAGCCCCCAGCACACATCATTACAAAGCCGATGACAAAACCCATCGTTCCACCATCTGTCCCGCCTGCACCACGTCTCACTATTCTCACTCCTGCGTTTTAAAGCACTTAATCATAAAACCGCCGGCAAAGGCGACAAATCAAAGGAGATTTCTGGCCTATGTCCGCGCACTGCACTAGGTTTCGCAACAACAACAGTAGCAGATGCGCAGAATGATCCCGACGCCCGACATAACCGAACACAGATTTCCCTGTGACAGCTGTGGTTCCGACCTGCGATTTGACCCGCAGGCGGCACAGTTGACCTGTGATCATTGCGGCAACACACAATCCATTGAGGGCAGCGGCTTGCACCTCAGCCCGATCCGGGAGGTTGATCTGCAATCGGGACTCAACGCCGATCTTGCCACGATCCAGATGGAAGAAACGCGCGTTACGTCCTGCCCCAATTGCGCAGCGCAAATTGCATTCAACGATACCAGTCACGCAACAGAATGCCCGTTCTGCGCCACCCCGGTTGTGGTCGACACCGGCACCCATCGCCATATCAAGCCACAGGCTGTACTGCCCTTCGCGATGAGCGAAGATGTCGCGCGCAAAGCGATGGCAACCTGGCTGGGACAATTGTGGTTTGCGCCGAACGGCTTGCAGCAATATGCCCGCAAGGGGCGGCGGATGGACGGGATCTATGTGCCCTACTGGACTTTTGATGCCGACACCAAATCCGCGTATTTCGGCGAACGCGGCGATGTTTACTACGAAAACCAGACCGTCATGCGCGACGGTAAACGTGTATCCGTGCGGGTTGCCAAGGTCCGCTGGTCGCGGGTCAAGGGGCGGGTAAGCCGGTTCTTTGACGATGTGCTGGTACTCGCGTCAACCTCCCTGCCCAAACGCTATACCGATGCACTGGAGCCGTGGGACCTGTCCGCGCTGGAACCCTATGCGCCGGAATTTCTGGCAGGTTTCCGCGCCGAGGCTTATGCCGTATCGCTGCAGGACGGCTTCGCTCAGGCGCGCGGGCTTATGGACAGAACCATCGAACGGGATGTGAAATTCGACATTGGCGGGGATCGTCAGCGCGTGCATGACATCCAGACCCAGATGGGCAATCTCAGCTTCAAGCACGTGCTGCTGCCGGTCTGGCTTGCCGCTTACAAATACCGCGGGCGGACTTTTCGCTTTGTGGTGAACGGGCGCACCGGACGGGTGCAGGGTGAGCGGCCTTATTCCGCTATCAAGATCACGGTTGCGGTCATCATTGGCCTGATTGTGGCGGCCGCAATCGGATATGGAATGGCGATGAACCAATGAACGCATATGACTCCCTGACTGAAACACTGGACGGGCGCTATTCCTGCCGCGCCTTCAAGGCCGACCCTGTACCGGACACAGAGATTACCCGGATCATTTCTGCTGCGCGCCGGGTGCCCTCGTGGTGCAATGCCCAGCCTTGGCAGGTCGAGATCACCCGCGGCGCAGGGACGGACAGCTTGCGCACAGCCCTGATGGCAGCGGCTACGGACGGCGCGCCGCCCCAGCCCGATCTCGACTGGCCCAAAGGATACTCCGGCGACTATGCCGAACGCCGCCGCACCTGTGGTTTCCAGCTCTATGACGCGGCCGGAATCGAAAAATCGAACCGACCCGCGCGCATGGCACAGATGTTGCGGAACTACGCGTTTTTTGATGCGCCCCATGTGGCGATCATCCACTCCCCCGCAGAACTCGGCCCTTACGGCGCGATGGACTGCGGCGGCTTTGTCACGGCTTTCACGCTTGCCGCTACCGCAATTGGCGTAGCGAGCATTCCGCAGGCTGCCATTGCCGCCTACGCGCCACTTGTGCGCGAACACCTTAACATCGCGGATGACCGTCTGGTTCTTTGCGCCATCTCCTTTGGCTATGCCGATCCGGACGCGCCGGTGAACCAGTTCCGCACCGCCCGCGCCACCCCGGATGATATTATCCAATGGCATGACTGATGCGCGCCTTGCTGCAAAGGGTCACTGAGGCTTGCGTCAGCGTAGAGGACCAGATCATCGGTCAGATCGGTCCCGGCGTGCTGATCCTCGTCTGCGCCATGCCCGAAGATGATCTGGACACCGCCCGCGCGCTGGCCCTCAAGATATCCAAGCTCCGTCTGTTCAAGGACGAAGCGGGCAAAATGAACCTGAGCCTGACCCAGACGGGCGGCAGCGCATTGGTGGTAAGCCAATTTACGCTGGCCGCCGACACATCGCGCGGTACACGGCCCGGATTTTCATATGCAGCCAAGCCTGACGCGGCGCAAACCCTCTACCTTCAATTCGCGCATGCGCTAAAGAACCTCGGTGTCCCTGTCGAAACTGGCCAATTCGGCGCCGATATGTTGGTAAGTTTAACAAACGACGGGCCCGTCACGATCTGGCTGGACACGGAGAAGCCTTAGCCGTCGACCGAAGGCCCGCGAAACGCTTCGTTGGATTGATGCAAAGGCTTCTGCAAATACTGCAAACCGGTTTCTGACCCCGCGTGCCGCCTGACACACCTGCGGACAGGCGATTGGGTATCTGACCTGTTTAAAACAACTTTTCTCTGGCGGGTTCGACAGTTTTCAGCCCTGCAACAGTTGACAATTCATTCAACGGGCGGGACCTATTCGGCATGAACACTTCTTCAAACGCCCTGCGCGCCCTCACCGAAGACCCCGACTTTGGCATCACGTTAAGCGACGGCTGCCGGCTGTCCGCGCGCACGTGGATTCCCCACGATGCGGGCGATGATCCGGTCCCGGTGATCCTTGAATATCTGCCCTATCGCAAACGCGATGGCACCTGCGCGCGCGACGCGCTGACCCATCCATGGTTTGCCGAACGCGGCTATGCCTGTGTGCGTGTCGACATTCGCGGCAACGGCGACAGCGAAGGGCTGATGAGCGATGAATATTCCGCACAGGAGCTGAACGACGCTGTCGAGGTGATCAACCACCTTGCCGCGCAGCCGTGGTGCAATGGACGTGTGGGCATGATGGGCATTTCCTGGGGTGGCTTTAACGGGCTGCAGGTCGCGGCCCTGCAACCGGATGCGCTCAAGGCCGTGATTACCCTGTGTTCCACGGTGGACCGATATGCGGATGACATCCACTACAAGGGCGGTTGCCTGCTGAATGAAAACCTCGGCTGGGGCGCGACCATGTGGTCCTATTCCTCGCGCGCGCCGGACCCTGCCTTGCGCGACAACTGGCGTGACCTGTGGCTGGACCGGTTGGAAAATGAACCCTTCCTGCCCTCCCTCTGGCTGCGCCACCAGCACCGTGATGAATACTGGAAACACGGATCCGTCATCGAGGATTATTCAGCGATCAAAGCCAAGGTGCTGGCCATCGGCGGTTGGGGCGATGCCTACAAGAACGCAGTGCCCCAGATTGTCGAGGCCCTGCCCGGCGCCAAAGGCATCGTCGGACCGTGGGTGCATAAATACCCGCACTTTGCGATCCCCGAACCGCGCATCGGTTTCCTGCAAGAGGCATTGCGCTGGTGGGACCGCTGGCTCAAGGACATCGACACAGGTGTAGAGGATGATCCGGACTACCGCGCCTATCTGATGGACGGCGTACGCCCTGCGACATGGTATCTTGATCGCCCCGGCCGCTGGATCGCACAGGATCAGGGCGCGACTTCGGGATTTGCAGAAAAAACGCTCCATCTGACGGACACAGGGCTCGCGCCTGAAACCGGCCCACTGGCCCGAACCGTCAGTTCCCCCGCCCATTGCGGCGCGGACGCAGGTGAATATTGCGCGATCTGGCTGGGTCCGGAACTGCCCGGTGACCAGCGGGCCGATGATGCCCTGTCGCTCTGTTTTGACAGTGCTCCGCTGGCGAACAACATGGATATTGTCGGCGCGCCGCGCATTGCGCTGAACCTGAGCTGTGATCAGCAACAGGGCCAGATTGCCGTCCGCCTGAACCACATCCACCCCGATGGCGCCTCAACCCGTATCACCTATGGTGTGCTGAACCTCAGCCACCGCACCAGCCATACTGACCCTCAGGCGCTGGCGCCGGGCGTCGCGCAGGACCTGACACTTGATCTGGATCACATCGCCTATCGTGTCCCTGCGGGGCACCGCCTGCGCGTGGCGATCTCGACCGCGTATTGGCCGCTGGTCTGGCCTTCACCAAAACAGACAAATCTGACCCTTGTTTCAGGCCAGATCGCCCTGCCCCAACGCCCGACGGGCGGTGGCGATGAATATACCTTCCCACCCCCTACCGCTGCCGCACCGTGGGAAACCGAAACCCTGAGGGCAGAACACCATATCCGCCGACAGGAAACCGATATGGCCACCGGCATCGTTTCCCTCGTCATCCAAGACGACTTTGGCAAGGTCCGCGATAGTGACCACGGGATCATATCCGGTTCGATCGCCCGCGAACGCTGGGATATTCACCCTGATGATCCACTGTCCGCACGCGGCACCTGCCATTGGAGCGACGAGATAGAGCGTGGCGAAATCCGCCTGCGCACCGAGACGCATTCACACATGTGGTCTGATGCAACGCATTTCCATCTGACCGCGCGGCTTGAGGCATATGAAAACGACGCGCTGATTTATGAGCGCGATGTAGAAGACATCATCGCCCGTCACCACCTGTAACAACCCTGTCATAAAAAACGGGGTATTAGCCCTTGCGATATGAACGGGAATGAGCAAACTTGACTCGTCAATCAATAAACAAGCGCATAAGCGCATGATTCCTCTAGGGAGAACCTAACGATGAAAGATCAACTGAAAACGCTTACGGGCAAAGTGGCCTCAGGCCTGATGACCCGCCGCGAATTCGTTGCCCGTGCTGCTGCACTGGGTGTAACAGCCGCAGTCGCAAATTCCATGCTGGCCAAATCGGCGCAGGCCGACGCGCACGCCACACCCGTCGCCGGCGGAACATTCCGCATGGGCGTATCCGGTGGCGAAAGCACGAACACCCAAGACCCCGCCGGTTGGGCCTCTGATGTGCCGCTCGCAATTGGCTTCTTCTGGGGCGAACCCCTTGTTGAGCTGGACCCCAACGGGTCGCTGCGCGGTCTGGTCGCCGAAAGCTGGGAAGGCTCGGCTGACGCCTCAACCTGGACATTCAAAGTCCGTCAGGGCTGTACCTTCTCAACCGGTGAACAGGTCACTGCCGAAGACGTGATGAAAACGATGGAGCGTCACTCCAACGAAGATTCCAAGTCCGGCGCTCTGGGCATCATGAAAGGCATCAAAGCGATGTCTGTGGATGGTGACAACTTCATCGTCGAGCTTGAAATCGGCAACGCCGATCTGCCCTATCTGATGGCGGATTATCACCTGATCATCCAACCCGGCGGTGGCTTTGAGGATACCACGGCGGCCATCGGCACCGGCGCCTACATCATGGAAGACTTCGAGCCGGGCGTGCGCGCAACAGCGACCCGTCGTTCCGACTATTGGGGTGGCACGCAGGAAGAGGTCGCGCATTATGACCGGATTGAACTGATCGTCCTGAACGACGCAACAGCCCGCACGGCTGCATTGCAGTCCGGTCAGGTGGACGCGATCAACCGGGTCGAGCCCAAGATCGCCAAGCTGCTGGACCGCGCCCCGACATTGACTGTGAAAAACGTTTCGGGCCGCGGCCACTACGTCTTTATCGCCCATGTCGACACTGCGCCGTTCGACAACAACGACCTGCGTCTGGCACTGAAATATGCCGTCAACCGTCAGGAATTGGTCGACAAGATCCTTCAGGGCTATGGTGGTATCGGCAACGACATGCCGATCAACGGGGCCTACCCGCTGTTTGATGACACCATTCCTCAGCGTGAGCATTCCGTCGAAAAAGCCAAAGAGCATTACGCAAAGTCCGGCCACGATGGCAGCCCGATCATTCTGCGCACTGCTGATGGTGCCTTCCCCGGTGCCGTTGACGCCGCAGCCCTGTTCCAGCAATCTTGCGAAGCCGCTGGAATCCCTCTCGAAGTCAAGCGCGAGCCAAACGACGGCTACTGGTCCGAAGTGTGGAACGTGCAACCCTTCTGCTGCTCTTACTGGGGTGGCCGTCCGGTGCAGGACCAGATGTACGCAACCGCGTATCTGTCCACGGCCGACTGGAACGACACCCGCTGGAAACGCGATGATTTTGACGCGATGCTGCTTGAAGCGCGCGCCGAGCTGGACGAAGCCAAGCGCAAGGAAATCTACTCCAAGATGGGCCGTATGCTGAACGAAGAAGGCGGGTTGATCCTGCCGATGTTCAACGACTTCGTTGATGCCATCTCCAACGACGTGCAAGGTTATGTCGGCAACCCGAGCGGTCCGCAGATGTACTGGAAGTCGTTTAAATATACGTGGAAAGCGGCGGCCTAAGGCCGGCACGTGCATCCTGTTATAAAATTGGTTGCCCAGCGCATTGCGCTGGGCGTCCTCCTGCTCCTTGCAGCGTCGGTACTCATTTTCGCGGGCACCATGATGTTGCCCGGGGACGTCGCCCAACAAATTCTGGGCCAGGGCGCGACCCCTGAAAACCTCGCGAACCTGCGCGCTGAACTGGGTCTGAATGATCCGCCTGTCACGCGCTATTTCCTTTGGCTCGGCAACTTTCTCCAGGGTGATCTCGGCACGGCTTTGACCAATGGCCGCGACATTGCCGAAAGCATCGGTGGCCGCCTGAAAAACACGCTCTTCCTTGCCTTCTGGGCGGCCCTGATCTCGGTCCCGCTGGCAATCACACTCGGTCTGCTGGCGGTGCGCTACAAGAACCGCTGGCCGGACAAGGTGATCTCGGCGGTGACGCTGACGACCATTTCGATCCCGGAATTCATGATCGGCTATATCCTGAT
>JBARUV010000163.1:0-26209 GCA_049645905.1 Sulfitobacter sp. | reverse complement strand
GGTGACCGTTTCCTTCAGGTTCGCCTGGATCGCGGCATCGACCGGAATGATCGCGTTCTTGTCCTCGATGAAATCGCCGAGGTGCGAATCTTCCTCGTCGCCGATAGGTGTTTCGAGGCTGATCGGTTCCTTGGCGATCTTCATCACCTTGCGAACTTTCTCGAGCGGCATCGAAAGCTTTTCTGCCATTTCTTCCGGCGTGGGTTCGCGGCCCTGATCGTGCAGGAACTGGCGCGAACAGCGGACCAGCTTGTTGATCGTCTCGATCATGTGGACCGGAATCCGGATCGTGCGCGCCTGATCCGCGATGGACCGGGTGATCGCCTGACGGATCCACCACGTTGCATAGGTGCTGAACTTATAGCCGCGACGGTATTCGAACTTATCCACGGCCTTCATCAGGCCGATGTTGCCTTCCTGAATAAGATCAAGGAATTGCAGGCCGCGGTTCGTGTACTTTTTCGCGATGGAAATCACGAGGCGCAGGTTCGCCTCGACCATTTCCTTCTTGGCCTGCCGGGCTTCTTTTTCGCCCTTCTGGACTTGGCTCACGATGCGGCGGAATTCGGTGATGTCGACGCCGACATATTGGCCGACTTGGGCCATATCGCCGCGCAGCTCTTCGATCTTGTCGGTGGACCGTTCAATCAGCGCCTGCCAGCCGCGACCAGCCTTTTCGCCGATCTCTTCCAGCCAGTTCGGATCAAGCTCGCGGCCGCGATACGCGTCGATGAATTCGCGGCGGTTGATCCGGGCTTGGTCGGCCAGTTTCACCATCGCAGAGTCGATCTGCATGATGCGGCGGTTGATGCCGTACAGCTGGTCGATCAGCGCTTCGATACGGTTGTTGTGCAGGTGAAGCGAGTTCACGCGTTCCACGATTTCCGACCGCAGCGACTGGTACAGCGCCTCTTCGTTGGTGGAAAAGCTGCTGTCTTCGTTCAGGGTCGCGGACATCCGCGCGTCCTGCATTTCGGACAGTTTGCCAAAATCGCTGGCGATGATTTCCAGCGTTTCCAGCACGCGCGGCTTCAGCGCGGCCTCCATCGCGGCCAGCGACATGTTGGCCTGCTCGTCGTCATCCTCGTCGTCGTCTTTGGCAATCGGGTTGCCGTCGGCGTCAAGGTCAGAGCCGCTATCGCTATCTTTGGACGGCGCGTCGGCCCCCGGGGTGACGACGGGCACTTCGCTGTCGTCGTCGCCCAGCTGGTTGCCGAATGTGGTTTCAAGGTCGATGACGTCGCGCAGCAAAATGTCTTCGGTCAGAAGTTCGTCGCGCCAGATCGTGATCGCCTGAAAGGTCAGCGGGCTTTCGCAAAGCCCAAGGATCATCGTGTTGCGGCCAGCCTCGATACGCTTGGCGATGGCGATCTCGCCCTCGCGCGACAGCAATTCGACGCTGCCCATTTCGCGCAGGTACATACGGACGGGATCGTCCGTCCGGTCCAGCTTTTCAGCTTCAGCGCCGCCAAGGGTGACGTCGCGGCCACCTTGGATCGTGGCGATGTCAGTCGGGCCAGCGGGCTCTTCGCTTTCCTCGGACTCTTCTTCTTCGGTGACCTGAATGCCCATTTCGGACAGCATCGACATGACGTCTTCGATCTGGTCAGAGCTGACTTGCTCGGGCGGCAGGACGGCGTTCAACTGGTCATAAGTGATATAGCCACGCTCGCGCGCGTCTTGAATCATCTTTTTGACCGCAGCCTGGCTCATATCAAGGCTGATGTCGCTGTCGGCATCGTCCTTGCGGTCGTCGTTATCTTTGGCGGCCATGTGGCGGGCTCCTCGTGTCGCGGGCGACGATGCGTCAGGGCGAATCATCTGGTCCGGTGATTCGGTTAGATCGAATCAACGCTCTGTGCGTCCGATTCGCAACCGCAATTGGGCTGATTTCCCAGCCCTGTTGCACCATATCCAAAGCAGTATCCACCCCGGCGGACCGCTAATGATACTACTTAGGGTCGCCGCCGGGTTTTGCAATCGTCAGGCTTTCCCAAAGCGCGCGGGAAATTTTCAGCTGTTCGCTGTCCAATGTGGCCCCGTTTTCGGCGACGACCATCTCGGCGCTGCTGCCGCTGGCGATGACGTCAGAGTTATCCAGCGCCTCTTTCGCTTGCCGGATACGCCATGTCAGGCTCTCGTCTGCGGCGTCGATGGCATAGCGCGCCTCTTCTTCTTCGCGGGGCATGGCGCGGCTGGCGGCGAGTTTGGCAAAGCTTTCGGTCAGGCAGCTTGCCGCAAACGTTGTGTCACCCGGCTTGCACAGGCCCGATGTGATCTGCACCATCCGGTTGCCGACAAGGCTGGCGACGACGTCATGGCCCAGCTCTTGTTCCAGCGCTGCGCGCAGATCGGCCCCGTCGGGGGCGCGCAGGATCGCATTGCGCATCTGCACATGGTTCGGATCGCTGCAATCCATCAGCTCTAGCGCGGCGATGAATTTGGGCAGCACCGCAGGCGTCGCGATCAGCGTGGCCAGAACGACAGCTTCGCGCATATGGCTTTGATCGCCGATCCCCGCCCCAAGGGCAGAGCTGCGGTTGCTGGCCACAGGGGCGCGGTCACGCTCCCACGGTTGTTGCTTGGGGTTCCACGCGGCCGACTTGCGCGGCGTGAACGCCTTGCCGCCCTGTTGGGGTTTGCGCGTGCGGAACAGGTCCCAGCGCATTTCCTTAATCGCCTCGCCGTAATGGCTGCGGATGGACGGATCGACGATCTGCTTAATCTTTTCGCGCAGGGTTTTATCCAGCGCCGCCTTGCGTTCGGGGCTGTCGAAAACCTTGCCTTCGGTCTCTCGCTGCCACAGCAGCTGCACCATGGGGATCGCGGCGTCGATGATGTCCTGCATCGCCTGCTTGCCTTGCTGTTTCAGCACATCATCCGGGTCCATCCCGGCGGGCATCATGGCAAAGCGCAAGGATTGCCCCGCGACCAGCAGCGGCAGCGCCAGATCAATCGTGCGCATCGCGGCGCGCAGGCCAGCGGTATCGCCGTCCAGCGCGATGATGGGTTCGGGCGCAATGCGCCACAGCATGTGCAGGTGATGTTCCGTGACAGCGGTGCCAAGGGGGGCGACAGCGGCCTCGAACCCGGCCTCTGCCAGCGCGATGACGTCCATGTACCCTTCGGACACGATCAGCGGCTGCCCCTTGCCCGCAGCGGTGCGGGCCTTTTGCACATTATACAGCGTGCGGGATTTGTCGAAAAGTTCGGTTTCCGGAGAGTTGTAGTATTTCGCCTTGGCATTGGGGTCCATCGCCCGCCCGCCAAAGGCGATGGCCCGCCCCCGCGCGTCGCGGATCGGGAACATGATGCGGCCGCGAAAGCGGTCATAGGGCGCGCCGCCCCGGTCGCTTTTGGCGGCAAGGCCAGCGGCGATGATCTGATCGACCGGCACGCCCTTGGCCGTCAGCGCCGCCAACACGCCGCCATTGTCAGGGGCAAAGCCGATATCCCACCGCGCCAGCGCGTCCTTGTTCAGGCCGCGCCGTTCCAGATAGGCGCGCGCGTCGGTCGCGTTCGAGGTGTTCAGGTTCAGGCGGAAATGCTGCACCGCCTGTTCCATCACGTCAGCCAGTTCGCTGCGCGTGTCGGCCTTTTCCTGCGCGCGCGGGTCGCGTTCGGGCATCGGCAGGCCGGCTTCGTCCGCAAGGATTTTGACGGCTTCCATGAAGTCGACGTTTTCGGTTTCGCGCACGAAAGAGATGGCGTCGCCTTTGGCGTGACAGCCGAAGCAGTAGTAGAATCCCTTGCGGTCATCGACGTGAAAGCTGGCGGATTTTTCCTGATGGAACGGGCACGGCGCCCACATGTCACCCTTGCCCTGATTGGATTTGCGGCTATCCCACGTGACCTTGCGCCCCACCACCTGAGACAGGCTGGCGCGGGTACGCAGTTCATCCAAAAATCCGGGTGGCAGACTCATGGCTCATTATATTGAGCGCGCCGGCCCAAAGTCCAGCGCGCCACGCAGTTCATTTTAACGATTGGCCGAAGTTTGGCAGTTTCAGCCGCCCATGCAGGTCGTCTTCCATTGCGCGCCGAGATCGGTCTTTTTCAGATCGCGCATCTTCAGCTTGTAAATCTCTGCCGAAAACAGCGGGATCGCGGCGTTGTAATTTTCCGGCCATGTGACCTCACCGGCAAGCACGGCGGCTTTGACTTTCTGCTCGGACACCCGGTCCAGTCGTGCTTTTTGAACGGCTGCAACGACCGCTGCCTGATGCCCGCCGTCAATTTCTTTTGCACTTGCCGCAAAGGCCGGACCCGAGGTGACCAATACCGCACCTGCCAAGGCTGCTGCCAAAGTCGTCTTCATCATTACGAAACTCCATTTCACTACATGAACGGGGTTCGGGCCCCTTGGTTGCATCTTATCTTCGCGAGGCAACGGCTTCCATAGCCTGTTTCAGATCGTGTTTCAGCGTGCCTGCCATGGACCGGAACACAAGGATCAGCAGGCTCTCCGGCCCGATGCGCGTGACGGAGGCGTTCATATGACCCACCAGCGTGCGCGCCGTATGCCCGCGTTTGAAGATCCCCTCGCGCAGATCAACCGGCACCAGCCGTGCCAGCACATCTACGGCCCCCGCCCCGCTCAGCTTGACGCAGGCCCAGCCATCGGATTGATCCACGACTGCGGCGTGATCCCGCAAGGTCGCGTCAGGGTCCGGCCCCGCCAGCAGAACTTCGCCCCGCCCGAACCAGATGCAGCGCGCGCCTTCCTTGCCGGTGGCCCGCCCCGGTCCGGGCAGCGCCATTCCATGCGCCGTTTCCAACGCCGCGCCAAAGCCCGACGCGTCGCCAAACGGCGCGCATGAGGTCAACACCCCAAGGTCCATGCCTTCTGCGGTGACGGTGCCGATTGTGACCGGAAACAGGCCTGTGCAGGGGTCTTGTGCTTTGAGTTCACCCACGAACGCGCCCTCCTTCGGGATCGACAAAGACGGGATGACAGATTTCAACCTGTGCTTCCAATCCCCGCACCGCATCAACCATGCGTATTACCTCGCCGTGGCGCGCAGGCCCGCGTGCGACAAATCCCAGCGCGATCATACTCTCCAGCTCGGGCGAAAACCCGACCGAGGTCACGTAACCCTGCATGTTGGCGCGCACCGCTTCGGCGCCTTGATCGTACAAATGCGATCCGGCGGTCAGCTGCCTGACCGCGCCGACCGGTTTCAACCCGACCAGTTGCGGACGGGCCTCCTCGAGCAGACCGGGCCGCGCCGCCATCGCCTGACCGATACAGTCTTTCTTGTCAGACACCATCCGCGCCATGCCGATATCGAACGCAGTGGTGCGCCCGTCAATTTCGGCATGGGTAATGAACCCCTTTTCGATGCGCAGCACATTCAGCGCCTCCATCCCGTAGGCCCCGCCGCCCAGCGCCCCGGCTTTGGCAAGCAACAGATCAAACAGGCTGGCTCCGTAGCGCGCAGGCACCGCCACCTCATAGGCATGCTCGCCCGAAAACGAGATGCGGAACAAGCGACCGGCGACGCCAGCCACGTCAACCTCCCCGCAGCCCATAAAAGGAAAGCTGTCGTTGTCGATCACCGATCCCAGCACATCGTTCAGCAGGTCACGCGCACGCGGCCCGGCAACAGCAAACTGCGCCCAGTGTTCCGTAACGGAGGTAAAGCTCACCTGCCACTCAGGGTGCAGTGCCTGTGTCACAAACTCCAGATGCCGCATGACAAGACCTGCCGCCGCAGTGGTGGTGGTCATTACATAATGTGTCTCGCCAAGGCGTGCGCAGGTTCCGTCATCCATCACATGACCGTCCTCGCGCAGCATCAGCCCATAGCGCACGCGCCCGATCTTGAGGCTGGAAAACGTGTTGGTATAGACAAAATCAAGCAATTTGGCCGCATCGCGTCCCTGAATGTCGATCTTGCCCAGCGTGGACACATCACAAATGCCAACGGCCTTGCGCACATATAAGATCTCCCGGTCACAAGACTGCCGCCATGTCGTTTCCCCCGCTTTGGGGAAATAACCGGGGCGATACCACAGCCCCGCCTCGATCATCGGCGCGCCCATCGCGATTGTTTTCGCGTGCGATGTCATGAACCGTTGCGGCGCAAATCCCGCACCCTGCGCCCCTGCCCCCATCGCAGCAATGGCAACCGGGCTATAGGGGGGCCGGAACGTTGTTGTCCCTGTCTCCGGTATCCCGCGCCCGGTGGCATCGGCCAGCACAGCAAGTGCCAGAACATTGGAGCTTTTGCCCTGATCCGTCGCCATCCCTTGCGTGGTATAGCGTTTCATATGCTCGACCGAACGGAAGTTTTCGACCGCCGCCTGTTTCACATCCTTGACCGACACATCGTTCTGAAAATCGAGCCATGCCCGCCCCCTGCCGGGCACCGCCCAAAGCGGTGTCAGACGATAGGGCGCATCCTCGGCCTCGGGCAGATCGACACGCGCGACCTTCTTGCCCAGCGCAGCCAGTGCTTTCCCGGCCGCCTCGACACCCGCAACCAGACAGCGATGCGTTGAAAAATCCCCGTTACAGGCCCCTGCCGCAATCATATCGGGCACGGCGCCGTCTGTTGGCACAAAGGCCTGAATGTCCGGCGCCCATGTGGGCCGTCCGTTCATATGACAGGTCAGATGCACCGACGGGTTCCACCCGCCCGACAGGGCCAGACAATCCGTCTGGATCGCCTGTTCGCCACTGGTGGACCGGATCGTGATGCTTTCCAACTCCTTGCGCCCACCCGCGTTACTGACCTGCGCGCCCAGATAGACCGGAAAATCCACCTGCCCGACATCCGCGTCATGGCGGCTGTCGATCAATGCCGCGATATGCACACCCGCAGCGTGCAGATCACGCGCCGTGCGATGGGCATCGTCGTTATTGCCAAACACCGTGACCTGCTTGCCGGGGCTGACGCCCCAACGGTTCAGATAGGCCCGCACCGCCCCTGCTGTCATGATCCCGGGCCGGTCGTTGTTCTGGAACGCAACCGGACGCTCCAGCGCGCCTGCCGCCAGCACCGTCTGCTTGGCGTGAATGCGCCAGAAACACTCCAGCGGCGCAAACCCATATCGCCGACCGGTATGCTGATTGATCCGCTCCAGCGCACCGAATGTACCACCGTCATAGACACCTGTGATCGTGGTGCGTGACATCAGCCGCACATTGTCCATCTCGCCCAGCCTCGCGACCATCTCTGCGGCCCATGCGTGTCCCGCCATGCCATCAACCTGATAGGTCTCCGCGTTAAGCCGCCCCCCCATCAATGCGTCCTCGTCCGCGACAATCACATCCGCCCCCGATTGCGCCGCCACCAAGGCAGCCATCAATCCCGCAGGTCCGGCCCCGATGACCAGCAGATCACAAAACGCAAAGGCCTTTTCATAGGTGTCCACATTGCTTTGCCCGCTCAGCGCGCCAAGCCCCGCAGCCTTGCGGATGACCGGCTCGTACACCGCTTCCCAGAACTTCTTGGGCCACATGAATGTCTTGTAATAGAACCCGGCCCCCAGAAACGGCGCCGCCAGATCGTTGATCGCCATGACATCAAATTCAAGCCGCGGCCACGCGTTCTGGGAGCGGGTCACCAGCCCGTCATAGACCTCCTGCACAGTTGCACGCACATTGGGATCCGACTGCGGCCCCTGCCCCGTGGTAATCAGCGCGTTGGGTTCTTCGCTGCCCGCAGACAGCACCCCGCGCGGACGGTGATACTTGAACGACCGCCCCATCAGCCTGACCTCGTTTGCCAGCAGCGCAGAGGCCACCGTATCCCCCGCGAACCCCTGATAGCTGGTGCCATCAAAACTGAAACTGACGCTGCGGGACCGGTCCACAAGCCCCTTGCCTGCTATTCTCACGCCACCGCTCCTTTTACGTCTGCGGCCAGTTCAACCTTTGAAATTTCATGGCTGACCGTATTGCGCGTGACCACCAGCCAGCTGCTGCATCCGCCCTCGTGAAACCACAGATCGCGGGTTTCTCCGGCGGGATTGTCCCGCAGATGCAGATAATCTTCCCACGTCTCCTCACCGGCGTCCCTGTCAGGGCGATCCAGCGCAACTGCCGCGCCCTGATAATAAAACTCGCGGCGATCTCGCGCGCCGCAAACCGGGCAGTTTATCCTCATGACACACCTCTGAAGGGCGCGCGTGCGCCTTTATTCTCGTTGCAAATACACCCCGTCGCGGGCGGTCTAATGAAGGTTATGTTGCGCACCTGTCGCCTCCTCGTCCATCAGGCCGCGCCCCGTGCGGAACCGGTCCAGCCGGAACTTCGCTGCGGCGTCATGCGGCGTTCCTGTCGCCATCAGATGGGCAAAGCTGTTGCCGGACCCCGGCACCGCCTTGAACCCGCCATAACACCAGCCGCAATTGATGAAGAGACCCTCGGTCTCCGTCTTGTCGATAATGGGCGACCCATCCGGCGTCATATCCATGATCCCGCCCCAGGACCGCAGCACCTTTGCCTTACCGATCATCGGCATCAGGGTCATGCCCGCCTCCATCACGTGTTCGACCATGGGCAGGTTCCCGCGCTGCGCATATGAGGCGTAGAAATCAAGGTCACCGCCAAACACCAGCCCGCCCTTGTCAGACTGGCTGATATAGAAATGCCCCATGCCGAAACTGACCACATGGTCGATCACAGGCTTTAGCCCTTCGGTGACGAAGGCCTGCAAGACATGGCTTTCGATCGGCAGACGCATGCCCGCCATTGCCGCGACCTGCCCGGAGCGGCCCGCAACAACAATCCCGACCTTTTTGGCCCGGATCGCCCCGCGCGTGGTCTGCACACCGCGCACCTGACCGTTTTCAATATCAATCCCCGTGACTTCACATTGCTGGATCAGATCCACACCCAGTTGATCCGCCCCGCGCGCAAAACCCCATGCAACCGCATCATGGCGCGCTGATCCCGCACGGCGGTGCAGCAGCCCGCCATAAATCGGAAAGCGCGTGTTCTCGAAATCAAGGTAGGGCACCAGCCGCCTGACGCCCGCAGGGTCCAGCAATTCAGCATCGTCGCCCTGCGAAATCATCATGTTGCCGCGCCGCGCAAAGGCATCACGCTGGCCATCGGAATGGCACAGCATCAGATGCCCGCGCTGGGACAGCATGACGTTATAGTTCAGCTCCTGCTCCAGCCCTTCCCACAGTTTGAGGGAATGGGAATAGAACTGCGAATTGCCCTCCAGCATGTAGTTCGCACGCACGATGGTGGTGTTGCGCCCGACATTGCCGCCGCCAAGGTAACCCTTTTCCAGCACGGCAATGTTGCGCATCCCGTGTTCTTTGGCGAGGTAATAGGCTGTCGACAGCCCGTGCCCGCCGCCACCGATAATGATCGCGTCATATTCGGCCTTGGGTTCGGGATCGCGCCAGTGCGGCCCCCAGCCCTTGTTGCCGGTCAAGCCCTCGCGCAGAATGCGCAATCCCGAAAACCGCATGTTTAACCCCTTGGCTGGACAGGCCTGCCCAACGGCCAGACCGCGCGCGCGACACAATATCAGGCGACACTTTCGCGGCAAATCCCGCGACAGTCCAGCCATAGTCTGGGGTCATTTCGATCAGGCGTGCTGACCTTCGCCAATGCGCCGCGCAGCGTGCCCGCGTTCCAGATCAATCAGCGCCTGTTTGCGCCACAACCCGCCGCCGTAACCCGTCAGCGCCCCGTCTGCCCCCAGCACGCGATGGCAGGGAATAACAATCGCAATCGGATTTGCGCCATTGGCCCGCGCCACTGCGCGCGTTGCCTCGGGTCTGCCCATCGCCGTTGCAACCTGCCCGTAGCTGCGCGTCTCGCCTGCCGGAATGTCTTGCAACGCCCGCCAGACGTCTCGTGTGAACGCTGTGCCCAGCGGGGCAAGCGGTACGTCAAAGCGGTCCCGCTCAAGCGCCAGAAACGCCGCCATCTCGGCCTCCACCTGATCTATGGGGGCGAACCGGCCAAAGCCCAGACTGCCCTTGGCATGGAGATAGAGCCGCTTCAGTTCTGCTGGCAGGGCCTTGCGCTCGGCAAATTCCAACAGGTGCAAATGCCGCGCATCGCTGACTGCGATCATCACCCCAAGTCTGGTTTCGATCCAATCGGCCCGCAACAGGGCGTTCTGCACAAACCTGCCCGGCGCGAGCCCCATGATCCGGGCAAAGGCACTGCGAAAGGCGGTCGGGCTGTCATATCCCGCGGCCATCTGTGCGTCGATCACCCTGCCGCCCTCTGGCAATACCGCCACCCCCGTGCGCAGCCGCGTAAGCCGCGCCATCTCGAGAAATGTCATCCCGAAATGCCGTTTGAAGCTGCGCCGCACGGTGGAGGGATCAAGACCAAGCGCGGTCAGATCCGTTTCGCACCACCGTTTTGCCGGATCTTCGTCAAGCGTGGCGAGCAACCGCGCCACAACCGGATCGGCCTCTGCCGCCGGCGCCGTCGGATGACAGCGTTTGCAGGGCCGGAACCCCGCTTCGATACAGGCCGCGATGCGATCAAAGAACAGACAATTCTCCCGCCTCGGCTTGCGTGCAGGGCAGGTCAGCCGGCAAAACACCCCGGTCGAGGTGACCCCGACAAAGGCACGCCCGTCAAACCCCGGATCCCGCGCGATCAAGGCAGCATAAAGGGCATCATCATCGGGAAGGTCAAACATCATGGGGGCACCCTATCTGCTGTGCAGATGCCTGTCCGCCTGAATTCGGGCGCCTATTCGGATTTCAACAGATTGGATCGCACCAGGACCGGTCATCCGCACCCGCCCTCAAAGCGGACCCGCAACAAAACGCGCCTGTGCGCAGGGCACCCTCGCGGCGGCGGTCAGGAAACCGCCACCGCCAAGGATCAAATCGGCCTGAAGGTTAAAGGCCCTTGGCACGGTAACTTGCCGCTACCTTTTCAATCGACACCAGATAGGCCGCTGTGCGCAGATCATCGACATCCGCGCGCCCGTGCCAGACGGCCGCCATCGACTGATAGGCCGTCTGCATGGTGTCATCGAGACCGGAGCGCACCAGCTCCAGCTCCCCCGCCCCGCGCAGATAGCGTTCCTTGAAATTGGGGCTTAACGTCCAACCCAACTCCTTGTCCGCTGACAACCGCTCCAGTTCATCTACCACCAGCTGGTGACGCGATTCCTCCTGACGGCGCTGCATGCGGCCAAAACGGATGTGGGACAGGTTCTTGACCCACTCGAAGTAGCTGACCGTCACACCCCCCGCGTTGGCATACATGTCGGGAATGATCACCGTTCCCATACGTCGCAGAATTTCATCAGCCCCGGCTGTAACAGGGCCATTGGCGGCCTCGACGATCAGTGGTGCCTTGATGTTCTTGGCGTTGGACAAGTTGATAACGCCCTCCAGTGCGGCAGGGATCAGGATGTCACACTCCGCCTCCAGCAGGTTGGCCCCCTCCGCCTCGATCGACGCATCGGGATAGCCCGTGATGGTGCCGTGCTTGGCGATCCACTGATGCACCGCCTCCACATCCAGCCCGTCCTCCGAGTGAATGGCCCCGTCCCGCTCGATGATCGCTGTGATCTTGCAACCGTCCTCTTCGGACAGAAACTTGGCCGCATGATAGCCCACGTTGCCAAGGCCCTGCACAATCACGCGCTTGCCCTCCAGCCTGCCGGTCATACCGGCCTTTTTCATACCTTCGCCGTCTTTGAAAAAAGCGTGCAGCGCATATTGCACGCCGCGTCCGGTGGCTTCGGTACGGCCCTGGATACCGCCCGCGTTGATCGGTTTGCCGGTCACGCAGGCGACTCCGTTCAGCTCGGTGGTATTCATGCGTTTGTACTGATCGGCGATCCACGCCATCTCGCGCTCGCCCGTGCCCATATCAGGGGCCGGCACGTTCTGCGCAGGGTTGATCAGGTCACGCTTGATCAACTCGTAGGCAAAGCGGCGGGTAATCAGTTCAAGCTCGTGCTCGTCATATTCCCGCGGATCAATGCACAACCCGCCCTTGGAACCACCAAAAGGCGCTTCGACCAACGCGCATTTATAGGTCATCAGCGCGGCCAGCGCCTCGACCTCGTCCTGATTGACCCCCAGCGAGTACCGGATGCCGCCCTTGACCGGCTCCATATGTTCCGAGTGGACCGAGCGATAACCGGTAAAAGTCTGGATCTTGCCGCGCAGGCGCACACCGAAACGGACGGTATACGTGGCGTTACAAACCCTGATCTTTTCTTCCAGTCCCGGTGGCAGGTCCATCAGCGCCACGGCGTGATTGAACATCATGTCAACGCTCTCGCGGAAACTCGGTTCATTGGCTGGGGTCATCGGATTCTCCTGATTGGAAACGGGTGATGTGCCCGACTGGACGACTCACCCCGACTGGGGGCAGCCTACCCGCCCAACTTACATAGTGCGACTTTATTCACCGTTACGGCCCATTGTTAACGCATTTTGACCAAACCTACCCGTTGCGCAGGACTGTTCCACAGCCCGAAACAAGCCGCCCGTCTTTAATCCGGATTCGAACACAATTATCCGCTTCCGCCCCATTTTCGCCGCATTTGGGCCCCACCATCGCCTCAGGATCGGAAATCTAACGCCGTTCTTACGCTGGCCGGGGGGCCTGCTGCCAAGAGTCTCAGATGAAACATTTTGCAAGAACACGTTTTCCCGGACCTGCGCATATCAGGGCTTACCGCCAGACGTTTGCCCGTCGCGAAGATGGCTCCATGACGATCTTTGCCTGCTTCATGATCCTAATCATGATTTTCGTGGGCGGGATCGGCGTAGACGTCATGCACAATGAATTCGAACGCACGCGGCTGCAATCCGTCTCGGACCGGGCGGTGCTCGCTGCAGCAGACCTTGATCAGGAAAACGACCCCGAAGCAGTTGTGCACGATTACTTTGCCAAGTCAGGTCTGGGCGATTACTCGTCCACCGTGGTGGTGAACATCGAAAACAACATCCGGGAGGTTCAGGTAAATGCCTCCAAACTGATGAAAACCCAATTCATGAGTTATCTGGGTGTCGACGAGCTTCCGGTGCCCGCCTCATCGACAGCATCTGAACTGGCGCGCAATATCGAAGTATCCCTTGTATTGGACATTTCCGGTTCCATGCGCTTTTCCGACCGGATGAATGATCTGCGCCCCGCCGCGCAGGAATTTGTCGACATCCTGCTGGCAGGCACCGCCAAGGATTACACCACCATCAATCTTATTCCCTATGCAGGCCAGACCAACCCCGGCCCCTTCATGTTCAACCGCTTGGGGGGCGTGCGCCTGCCTGTCATGCCGCTCGATGCAGCACAGGGCGGCATCCCCGAAGACCAAAGCCATGGCGTCCTCGACCCAACGGCCACAGGCGGGGTAGGCCCGGACAGAGGTCTGCGCTACGTCTATCCCAACGTCTCGTCATGTCTTGAGCTGGACCCGTCCGCCTTTGAAAACGCAACCCTCCCCGCTGGCGGGAACACACAAGTGGCGCATTTCATGAATTGGGCGATTGCGCCCGATGTGATGGACTGGGGCTGGTGCCCACAGGACCAGACCGCGATCAACTACCTCTCCAATGACGCGGATGCCCTCAAGGCGACCATCGGAACGATGCGCATGCACGATGGCACCGGCACCCACTATGCGATGAAGTACGCGGTTTCCCTGCTCGACCCTTCCGCGCGGTCCGACGTGACCGCATTGATCGGCGACGGTCAGGTCGACGCACGCTTTGACGGCCGCCCTGCCGCCTATGACGACGAATCCGCCGTAAAATACATTATCCTGATGACCGATGGCCAGATAACAGAGCAGGATCGCCCGTCCGACCCCATGGATACGCAGAACCCCACTGTTGAACTGAACGAAGGCCGCAACAGCGAGCGGAGCCGGATCACAAGCGCATCCACGAACGTGCAAAGCTTCTTTGCCCAGTGCGATCTGGCAAAGAACCAGACACCCCAGCCGGTGATTGTCTACACGATCGCCTTTGAGGCACCCGGAACGCCGGAACAGCAGATGCGCGACTGTGCGTCGTCACCTGCCCATTTCTTTGCCGCTGACGGTGGCAGCATTGCCGGTGTGTTCGAGGCGATTGCCCGGCAGATCCAGACCCTTCGGCTCACCAACTGACGCCAACCAAGGTCTTGTGGTTGCCAGCAATGCCATAACACCCCCGGCGTTTTAATGCTCCGGGCTGCGTTGTTTCCTGCTGGGCACCAGTGCACAAGTTTGCCCTACCACAATCGCGAAAGCGGAAACACAACAGGCGTAAACGTCTGCTAACACTGTGAAAATATAGTTAAAACGCGCCGTTTTGCCCATTTCACGCCCCAATTCAGCCCCAATCCAAGGTCACTACATCCCAAAGGCTTAATCCGTGAACTACGTCGATTCCTGTCAGGAACTCGGCGGGAGAGGTGACCAAATGAAACGTGTAAAACAAGCTGCGAGGCCGCACCGCGTCAACTTCAAAGAGGTACTGTCGCTCTTTGCAAGACAAGAGAACGGTTCGATGACGGTTTTTGCCTGTTTCATGATCCTCATCATGTTGATGGTCGGCGGCGTCGGGGTTGACCTGATGCACAGCGAAATGGAACGCACCCGCATTCAGGCGGTCTCGGACCGCGCCGTGCTTGCGGCAGCCGACCTCGACCAGGAACTCGATCCCGAAGAAGTTGTCCGCGATTATTTCAGCAAATCGGGCATGGGAAACTACGTGTCTTCCGTGACCGTGGATCAGGGCCTGAACTTCCGCACCGTGAATGTCGATGCAACAACAACGATGAACACGCAGTTCATGAAAATGCTCGGCGTCGATATCCTGCCGATCCCGGCGAAATCCACAGCCGAGGAACGGATCAACAAGGTCGAGATTTCACTGGTCCTCGATATTTCCGGCTCCATGAAAGACAACTCCAAGATGGAGAACCTTCACGACGCTGCCGGCACCTTCGTGGACGCGGTCCTGAAACCCGCAAACGCCGACCAGATCTCGATCAACCTTGTACCCTACTCGCAGCATGTGAATGTGGGTGATGCGATCTTCAGCCGCTTGAACGTGGATACACTGGACATCAACAGCACTGAGATCATCCCGTCACGCTGCGTTGAATTCAACAACGGCGAATTCAACACCACAGCTCTGGATACGACCCGCTGGTATACGCACATGCAGTACTTCCAGTGGAACACCTATTCCATTGAATCTGGCTATCAGCAGAACACCAAGTACGATACGGTCTGCCCGCGCAATGACTACGAAGCCATCATTCCGATGAGCCAGAACCCTACATACCTCAAGCAACAGATCAATAAGTTGATGCCGCGTGCGGGCACGCAGATCTTTCTCGGCATGAAATGGGCCGCGGCGATGCTGGATCCGTCGTTTCGCAGCATCAACCAGAGCCTTGTAAGCGCCGGGGCAGTTGATAGCGCCTTTTCGCCCCGACCTGCCGAATTTTCGGACGAAGAAACGCTCAAGACAATTGTGCTGATGACCGATGGCCAGAATTCTTCGGCGGCGCGTATTTCAAGTGGCTACTACAACACCCGCAACCTACGTGCCAACTGGATTAGATACAACTTTAACTACTACCTGCAGCAATACGTGAACCGTCGCTACCACTCGCGCTACTACTATACCAAATACACCGAAAGTCAGGGCGACGCTCTGTTGTACAACATGTGCGATGCGGCCAAACAGCAGAATATCATCATCTGGTCGATCGGCTTCGAAGTCGGAGACCACGGTGCGGACGTGATGAAGTATTGCGCCTCCTCGCCCAGCCACTTCTTCCGGGTGGAAGGTGTCGACATCAACAACGCTTTTGAGGCAATTGCCCGCCAGATCAACCAGTTGAGGCTGACACAATGATGGGTCCTTTGAAACGTCTGTTGCGCCGTTTCCGGCGCGACGAGGACGGCAGCGCGATCATCATCGAATTCGTGATTTTCGTGCCCCTTATTTTCAGCATGTTCCTCGCCTCGGTGGAAATGGGCGTATACTCGATGCGCCACATGTTTCTGGACCGTGGTCTGGATATTACTGTGCGGCACATCCGCCTCAGCACCAACAAGGCCCTGCGCCATGGTGAGCTCAAGATCATGATCTGCGAAAACGCCGGTTTTCTTCCGGATTGCATGACAACCCTGAAGCTGGAAATGACACCGCTGAACCCGCGCGCCTTCGCTGCCTTTGATCAGGTACCGGACTGCATCGACCTGAGCGAACCTTACGAGCCGCCCCGTGGTTTCAGACTGGGCGTTGAGCATGAACTGATGATGATGCGCGCCTGCGTTAAATTTCAACCCGTTTTCCCCCTCACGGGTCTGGGCTTTGAATTTGCAAAAGACGGGACCGGCCGCGCGCGCATGGTGTCCTCAGCGATCTTTGTACAGGAGCCAAGTTAATGCGCATGAAGACCGCCTTCAAAAACTGTATAGACTGGCTGCGTATGGATTTCATGCGCCGCGAGGATGGCACAGTCGCCGTTGAAGCAATGATTGTCATGCCGGCAATGTTCTGGGCTTATCTGGCGATGTTCGCCATTCAGGACGCTTACCGCACGTTCGGCATCCATCAAAAAGCAGCATTTTCAATTGGTGATGCGATCTCCCGCGAGACAGTGCCACTGGATGACGCTTACCTGACCGGGGTACGTGAATTGTTCGAGTACCTCGCCCACAGCAGAGACAAAACGGACATGCGGATCAGCCAAATCTGGTACGACGGGGCCGCACATGAGTACAAGCGCGACTGGTCACAGGTGCGCGGAAGCATCGCGCCATTGTCGGACGCAGAGGTCAAGACCTGGCATTCCAAACTCCCGAAAATGGCGTCTAATGAACGCGTGGTTCTGTTCGAAACCTGGAGCAATTATGATCCGCCGTTTGAGACAGGACTGACGGTAGACGAGATCCGCACCTTTGTCTTTACCCGCCCCCGCTATGCGCCGGTGGTCTGTTACAATTCCTGTAACTGACACAGCGGCACACAACAGGATCGGGACCATCGGTGCCAACACCCCGCAGGCTAGGCTTGCGGGGTGTTTTCGTTTTCCGCGGTGTTGATCAGTTCGTCAAGCTGTCGGGACATCGTCTTGGCCTGATGTGCTGGCGTCATGCCCCCGATCCCGATGCGCGTACCGATACGCCACCACAGACCCGGCCGCCACTGCGCACCGCCCGCGGTCGCGGCGCGCAGAACAATCCCGTGTGACGGTTTGAACGCTAAAAAACCGCGATCCACATGCCGGATATCAGCCAGCGCGACGATCAGCGTGCCGTCCGCATCGTGCAAGCCCTGATCCGTGAGCAGAACCGCACTTGCCGTTGCGTGGTACATCTTCAGCGCGACCCAAAAGGCGCCCAGACCCAGACCCAGCAAAAGGATCTGCCAGGGCTGCTCCGGCGGGCGGGTCAAGACGACATAGATCAACAAACAGGCCAGGGCGAGCAACGAAAACAGGCCCGCAACGCGACGCGACGGTGTTGCGCGCATCTCTGCCAAAACTTCCGGCATTTGCTGCCCGCTCATGGTGATCCCCCGATGCCAACGTCCTCGGGCGGTGTAGGGGCTGGAACCCGCGCGGGCAAGTCAGTCTGTCTCGCGCCGCTTCCTGTCACCTCGACGCGGCCCGCGCTTGAGTTCCTCCTCAAGGCGATCCGCATAGGCAGCCCGCCCCTGTGAATCCATTCCTTCGACCGCACGCAACCATTGTTCCTGCGCGGCCTCCTGCAAGGCCAGTACATCTGTTTTCTGCCCTGTAAGGACGCTGCGCACAGCAGCAGGGTCAAACGGATCGGCGCGCAATGCGGCCAGCATCCTGTTATAGTCCGCCTGCCGTTCAGCGCGGCTCGGGCGCGGCTTTTCTGCGCGCAGCGCGCGGCGCAAGGTCCGCTGATCGGCGCGCGGCAAGGCACGCACATAGGGTGCCGCATAGCTTTGCATGCCGGGCGGCGCGAATCTGCCATGCCCCCCCGGCCCGCCGGCATTGCGCCAGATTGCCCCTGCGAAAACGCCAATCAACAGCAGGTTCAGCGCCAGTGACAGCGCCAGCACAACCCTGAAACGGCGCGCTCCGGGCCTACGGGGGCCACCTTGTTCCTGCATCACTTTATCCTTCTTCAATATCCCAGCCCAACGCATAGGTGTCAGCGTCAACCGCTGTGTCCATTCCCAACACCAGACCGCCCAGATCAGGCAATTGTTGCGGCGGGGCAAGGCCGATCCAGACCCCGACGCAGGTTGCCGTGACCAATCCGCCCAGACCGGGCGCACCGCCCAGCGCCCGAAGCCACGTCCGCCAGCCGCCGACAATCGGTTGCGCTGCCTGCGCATCGGCCAACACCCGTGCCATCAGGGCTTGCGGCACCATCGGCGGGTCGGCGCGCGCGGCGTCAAAGAAAGCCTCAAGGGCAGCGTCATCGTGATTTTTCTGTGCATCATTCATGGCATCACTCATCGTTGTATCCTAATGCGTCGCGCCGGTCCGCGAGTGCAGCTGTAAGGGCGCGTTTGCCCCGCGCGGTCAGGCTTTCCACCGCTTCGACCCCGATATCCAGAATGGCGGCAATCTCCGGGTTCGCCAAGCCATCGATATGGCGCAGCACAACCGCCTGACGCTGCCGGTCCGGCAGACTGGCAAGTGCATCCTGCAACGCCTGCGCCCGGGAGGCCTCCTGCATCACCGCCGGGGCGCTTGGTGCGGGGTCCGCAGGTTCCGCCACATCCTCCAGCGGTGTTGTCCTGCGCTTGCGCAAGCGATCCGTACACAGGTTGGCCACCACACGGTACAGCCACGTTGTCACCTTTGCTTCTCCGACCCGCCATTCCGGCGCAATCCGCCAGAGCCGCATCAGCGCGTCCTGCGTGACATCTTCGGCTTCCGCCCCGTCGCCCAGCACACGCACCGCATGCGCATAGATGCGCGGGGTCAGACGCGCCGCCAACAGCCGCGCCGCAGATGCGTCACCATCCCCGTAACGCGCCAACAGGGCGGCATCGTCATCTTGCGCGATATCAGGTTGCGGCACATTCATCCCGGTTTCGCTAAAGCGCGCGGGCGCGCAAATCAAGCGCGCCCGCACCTGCTACTCAATCATCGCCGTGTGATTTGCGGTGGCCACGACCGTGATCCCGCATGTTGGCAAATTCCTCAGCACTCAACGTGCCATTGCCGTCCGCATCCAGACGCTCGAACATCTTTGCCGGGTCGCGCTTGCCCATCATCTCTTCCATGGACAGTTTGCCATCGTCGTTGGCGTCCATCCGCTTCATCATGCGTGCGCCGCGCTCGCCACGTTCACCGCGTTTGCCATGCTTGCCGCGCATGCCACCACGTTCTGCTGCCGCTTTCTCGAGCTCGGCGGCATCCAGTGCGCCATTACCATCCGCGTCGAACTTTTCGATCATCCGCTGGATCCGCTGGCCGCCACGCTCGGCACGTTGCGCCTGCATTTCTTCCACATCCAAAAGGCCGTCGCCATTGGCATCTGCCTTGGCAAAACGTGCCTCTGCATGGGCCTTCAATTCGGCTTGCGTCACTTGGCCGTCGCTGTCCGCGTCAATCTGGCCGAACCACTCGGCGCGATCGCCCGAATTGGCCCATACGGCCGACCCGCCCAACGCAATCAATGTGGCAAGGCTGGCGATCTGTAGGTTTTCTCGCAGTGTCATCAGGTCTCTCCTCAGGTTTTTGCCGGGGTCATCTTTGTGCCCCGGTCCATTCTGATACGCAGCACGCAAAAACTTCCGTCGCGGATTTTATGAAAAACTTTGCAGGCCCCGTTTGCGACATCACGACGCAATAGGCCGTTAGCCCCTTTCTTTTCGCCCCCGATGTGGCCAAGTAGGATCAAACCAAGGAGACGGCCATGGTCGATATTACCCACACCCAGGATGCACGCGACATCCAACGCCCGCTCTGGCCTGCGCTGCGCAAGGGCTGGCGCGGCAAATGTCCCCACTGCGGCAATGGTCCGCTGCTGAAAAGCTACCTCAAGGTAAATGACGACTGCACCGTCTGCCATCAGGAATTCCACCACCACCGTGCGGACGACGGCCCGGCCTATCTGACAATCCTGATCGTCGGCCACCTGATGATCCCGCTCCTGCATCTGGTCTTTGTGACCTTCCGCCCGGAGCCTTTGACGCTCTTCACCATATTTGCGGTTGGAAGTGTCGGCCTCTCGCTCTACCTTCTGCCCAGACTAAAGGGTGCGCTGATTGGTTTCCAATGGGCCAAGGGCATGGGTGGTTTCGGCCACGACGGCTAGCGCGCGACCGACAGTGGAAAGACGCGCATGAACACCGATGCCCCGATCGACAAGACTCAGGTCCGCAATGCAGCCACCGTTATCGTGCTGCGCGACCGACATACCGCCCCCCGCATCCTGATGGGACAGCGCGGTGCAAAAGCCGTCTTCATGCCCAACAAATTTGTCTTTCCCGGTGGCGCGGTTGATGCGGGGGATGGGGCAATCCCGCTCGCCACGTCGCTGTTGGAAACCTGCGCGCAACGCCTCGCCGAAGACGCCGACGCGGCCCTCGTTCCGGCACTTGCCGCCGCTGCCATCCGTGAACTCTGGGAAGAGACCGGCCTGATCCTTGGTCAGCAGGGCAACTGGCAGGACACCCCGCAGCCGGATTGGGAAACCTTCGCCGCAACGGGCCACCTGCCCCACGCCGCGCCCCTGCAATTTGTGTTCCGCGCCCTCACACCTCCGGGCCGGCCCCGTCGCTTTGACGCCCGCTTCTTTCTGGTGGACGCCGATGAGATTGCCAGTGATCTGGATGACTTCAGCGCGGCCACCGACGAACTGTCGCACCTGCAATGGGTGCCGTTGTCCGAGGCGCGCAAATTCGACATGCCCTTCATCACCGAAGTTGTCATGGCCGAGATCCAAGCCCGCGCAGGTGATCTGAACCCGCCAACCTCGGTCCCGTTTTTCAAGAACAGCGACGAAGAAAGCCTGTTCATGCGGCTGCGCGGCCACACGATGCCCGACAGCCCCTAGCGGCTCAGGTCACCAACACCAGCATCACAATTGACGCGACCAGAACAGACATCCCCGCCGCTTCCCGTGTGGATATTTTTTCATGGAAAAACAACGTGGTGGCAGCAACGCTCAGGATCAGCTCGACCTGCCCCAGTGCTTTGACATAGGCCGCGTTCTGCACGGTAAAAGCCACAAACCAGCAAAACGATCCCGCCATGGATGTCAGCCCGATCCATACCGCAACGCGCCGCGCCGCCCAGACCCGCGCCATCTCGCCACGTTCGCGCCAGCCCAGCCAGACGACCATGATCGCGGTCTGCATGCAGACCACAACCGCGAGCGTGACAGCGGCCCGCAGGATCGGATCATCATCCAGGACCGACAGCGTCGCCCCGCGATAGGAAACCGCTGAAATGGCAAACAGAAACCCCGACGCTATGCCCAGCCCCGCCGCACGGTTGCGAAAGTCGCGCAGATGAAAGCCCTTGGCCTCGGGCCCGCCTGACAACAACAGCAATCCCGCCACGCCCAGCGCAATCGCACCGAACCCGAGGGCGGAAACCCCTTCGCCCAGCACAATCCAGCCCACCAGCACGGTCTGGATAACTTCGGTTTTCTTGAAGGTGATCCCGACGGCAAAATTGCGCTGCTTGAACAGCAAGACGACACAAACCGTGGCCGCAATCTGCGCCGCTCCGCCTGCCAGCCCATAGGCCCAAAAGGGGGTTTGGATGGCGGGCAGCGCCTTGCCGGTGATCCCCAGATATCCTGCCAGCAAGATCAGGATAAACGGCGCGGAATACAGAAACCTTGAAAACGTCGCGCCTGCTGCGGTCAGCGTGCTGGTTGCCAATTGTTTTTGCAGCATAAACCGCACGGTCTGAAACGTTGCCGCCAGCAACGTGACAACAATCCACAAATCAGGAAGCAGTGCACTCATGCCGTGACTTGTGACCTATTCGCCCCGCCCCTGCCAGAGCGGATGAGGCACCGTATCCTTGCTGCGCCAGAAATACTGCGCAAAGACCTGCCGGTACGAGCGATAGACATAGCCCTGATTGCGGGTCAGATACCGTTCCTTATGTGCTGCGTAGAGGGACGGCAGGCGGTACCAGGGCACCGCAGGGTGCATGTGATGCACGATATGGTAATTGTTGTTGAGAAACAGGAACGCCAGTGGCCCGCGATCCTCGACCACCACAGTGCGGGCAGAGGAATGA
The DNA here is from genome assembly GCA_049645905.1 of Sulfitobacter sp. Lineage (GTDB taxonomy): Bacteria > Pseudomonadota > Alphaproteobacteria > Rhodobacterales > Rhodobacteraceae > Sulfitobacter. The sequence goes on along the minus strand of JBARUV010000163.1, from coordinate 4,047 downwards.
TCATGCGCGCGGTGCTCCAGAAACGTGCGGATCTTCAGAATCGATGTCGCAGCATAACAGGCCAGCAGATAGGTCGGCACATCCATCGGAGAGACCGCGACCAGCCACAAGACCAAAGCCACACCCGGAAGATGCAGCAACCAGTCGTTCAAGACCTGACGGTCGCCCCCCCGTATCAACCGCGCATCCGACCGCATGAAACTCCACTGCGACACCACCGGCCCGACCAGCATCCGGCCCGCAAGCGTGTTGTTGAACAGCAAGACCGCGCGTTGCCAGCGCGCCAGCCCCGCCCAAATCTCAGGATCCTGATAGTTGGTTTCGGGATCGTCATAAGGGTCGGTCAGTCTGGCATCCACGTGATGCGCCAGATGCAGGCGCTTGAACCGCAAAAAGGGGATCGCAAGGCCAAGCTGCACAATCCCCAACAGCGTGCCTGCACGCTGCGACCCGAATGGGTGGCCGTGCAGGATTTCATGCGCCAGCGAGGAGTGCAGCACCAGCGTCAGCACAAGAACAACAAATGCGGTAACCGGCCAAGCGGCGGCTGACATCAGCGCCAGCCCCCACAATCCGACGCAAACCGTAAACAAGCCGATTGTCGGCCAGTCCCAAACTGCAATGCCGCGCCGAAAAGTCAAAGGCGGCATGACCGCCTTTTGCGCCGTGCCGCCTGTTTCAATTGTCATTCTTTGCCTGCCCCTTGGTCTTCTTTTGTCCAAGTGTATCTATCGACCAAGGCGTGTGACATTCTGACAATGATTAACAAAGGTCACATTCTGTGATAAAAACCCGCATATGTTAGAAAACCTCGATAAACTCACCCGCGCCCGCCTTTTCCGCAATCGCCTGACGCAGGCAATGGACACCGCAAAAACCAACCAGAGCGCCCTTGCCAGACGCATCGGTACCGACCGCTCGACACTCAGTCAGGCGCTCAAGGACGACGCAGACCGCTTACCCGGCGCGCATGTCGTCGGCGCATGTGCCGCAGCACTTGGGGTTTCCACAGACTGGCTGCTGGGTCTGTCAGACCGACCGGAATCCGCCACGGACCTGCTCTCGGCCAGCTTTGAGGTCTCACAAGCGCCCCGCGCCCTTGTCGATGAACAGATTTTTGCGTGGCACCGCGAGGCAGCGGGTTACAAGATCCGCCACGTTCCAGCCACCCTGCCGGACATGTTGAAAACCGACGCCATGCTGGAATGGGAATACGGTCCCCATCTGGGCCGCACCACACAACAGGCGATCAACGCGTCCCGTGACCGGTTGAACTGGATGCGCAACGCGGGGTCGGAATATGAAATCGCCCTGCCCCTGCACGAGGTCGACAGCTTCATCCGGGGCACGGGGTATTACGCCGGTCTGCCTGCCGCTTTGCGCGATGCACAAACCGATCAACTGATCACCCTGACACGGCAACTCTACCCGCGTCTGCGCGTCTACCAGTTTGATGCGCGCGCCTTGTATTCCGCACCTGTCACTGTTTTTGGCCCGCTTCTGGCGGTGGTCTACACCGGCGGGCACTATATGGCCTTCCGTGATCGCGCGCGCATTGAAACCCTGACCAACGACTTTGACATGCTGCTGCGCAAAGCAACCCTCACTGCCCGCGAATTTCCCGACCACCTGACGCAAATGCGTGACCTGATCCGGTGACACCCCTGCGCATCACCATCTGTGTCCAGTTCCGATAAACCCCCGACCTAGACCTTGGGATCAGGATTTTCCGTATGGCCATCCACTGCGATGACCTGCCCGGACACCATCCGCGCCTGATCTGACCCCAGAAAAACCGCCATATCCGCAATATCGGATGCCTGAACAAACGACCGCATCGAAGTGCCCGCCGCATAGCCGTCATAAACCTGATCGCGCGTCATGCCCTTGGCCGCCGCCTCTCGGGCCAGCACTCCCTCCATGCGCGGCCCTTCGACCGCGCCGGGACAAATCGCATTGGCGCGCACCCCGAACGGGCCCAGCTCCATCGCCAGTGTTTTCATCAGCCCGATCACCGCCCACTTGGCCGCAGAATAGGGCGCGCGGTTGGGATACCCAAACAGACCTGCCGTCGACGATGTGAGGGTCATTACCCCGCTGCCCGCCTGCTTCATCAAAGGTGCGGCATATTTCGCGGCCAGAAACGCACCCTCCAGATTGACACTGACACAAGCCCGCCAATCTTCCACTGCGATATCCTCGACCAGTGCAGTCGGCCCGGCGATACCTGCATTGGCGCAGAGCACGTCAAGGCGGTCGAACCGGTCGAATACCTCCGCCATTGCCGCCTCGTCCGCCGCACCGGCCAGATGGCCGTGCCATGTCTCGGGGCATGATGCCAAGGCATCGGCGTCTACATCTGTGACCCAAACCTCATAGCCAGCAGCCTCAAAAGCCTCCCCCATGGCGCGCCCGATTCCGGCAGCACCCGCCGTAATCAGAACCCGTTTCAACGCGGCCCGCCAATCGCACGGCCCAACCCTTCAGGCGCCGGCAGCGCCGCATGGCCCTCGGCAAAGCGCACGAGGGCTGCCTCGATCTCCGGCGACGGCGGCACAGGTTTGCGGGTCTCAAGCGACACATGCAGCAGGAAATGTTCGCCCGTTGCCAGCAACCGGTCTGCATCACGCATCTCGTGCCACAGGTGCATCTTTTTGCCCGCGCCCAGCACAACACGCGTGGTAATGTCGATCACGGTGCCCGCGTGCACCTCGTCCAGATGCCGGATATGCGTCTCGGCGGTGAAATAGCTGCCACCGGATTTGATATACGCCGCGTCACACCCGATGATCTCCATAAACCGGTCCGTCGCATCCGCAAAAGCATGCAGATACCGCGCTTCGGTCATGTGGCCGTTGTAGTCTGTCCAGTCGAGCGGCACAGTGCGATGCGCCGTCAGCACAGGCGCGTCCGCGGCAATATCCGCCGCCCGTGCACCCATCGGCGTGCCCTGACGCATCTGCTGTTCCTGGGCGTTCAACAATGCCCCTGCCCCCCAATCCTGCGCCTTGAGACCGCGCATCATGGTGACCAGATTGTTGTCCCTGATCCGCTCCAGCTCGCGGATCGAATAGGCGCCGGATTGCGCGTCCGATTGTCCTGCAATCAGGTCGACCAGCTCGTCGGTAAACTCCGGCACATCCATCAGTTTGGTCCAGGGCCATGCCAGCGCCGGGCCGAACTGCGCCATGAAATGCTTCATGCCCGCCTCGCCGCCCGCGACGCGATAGGTTTCGAACAGCCCCATCTGTGCCCAACGGATGCCAAAACCATACCGGATGGCGTTGTCGATTTCCTCGGTGGTGGCAATCCCGTCCTTGACCAGCCACAGCGCCTCGCGCCAGACCGCCTCAAGGAAACGGTCGGCAACATGGGCGTCGATCTCTTTCTTGAGGTGCAGCGCGTACATCCCCAGCAAAGAAAGTATCTCCTTGGCGCGCTCGATAAGCGCCCCGTCTCCGGCCTCTCCCGGCACCAGCTCCACCAGCGGCAACAGGTACACAGGGTTGAACGGATGCGCGACCATGATCTGCGCCGGGCGCGCGGCCCCTTCCTGCAACTCGGATGGTTTGAACCCGGACGTGGACGATCCGATCACGGCATCAGGATCACAAGCCTGCTGGATCGCCCCAAAGGTCGTATGCTTGATATCGAGCCGCTCCGGCACGCTTTCCTGTATCCAGACCGCGCCCTGCACTGCCTCCTGAATGGAATCGTGAAAGCTGATCTGCCCTTCGGTGGGCAAGGCCACATCGGTCAGACCCGGCAGGGATCTGCGCGCATTGTCCATGACCTCGCCGATCTTGCGTTCGGCTTGGGGATCAGGGTCAAAAACCCGCACGTTCCATCCGTTGAGCAGAAACCGCGCGGCCCACCCCCCACCGATCACCCCGCCGCCAATTATTGCTGCTGTCTTGGTCATTGCACGTTCCTTAGCTGGGTCACATCATATCCGTTGAAATCAAGTATCTCTCGCGCCGCCGCAATCCTGTCGCCCCCGCCGCTGCGCTTGCGGTCGATGATCCACGCAAAGGTCCCTTCGGGATT
>JBARUV010000162.1:0-42660 GCA_049645905.1 Sulfitobacter sp. | reverse complement strand
ACTTAAAGAGCGCTGAACTGCGCGTCGAGCGACCTCTCGCAAAAGAACGTTGCCCCGTATCGCGCCACCGCTTAGGCTATCTGGCAAGTACTGCCCCGGGGGGCGGGTGGTCTGCATCACAGGCGTGGGATACGCGCCGGTTTTCGATAGGTTTTCATATGTCACTGCGTACATTTGCACTTTGTCTGTCGCTTTTGCCCGGTCTCGCGGCCGCGCAGGACGGGCAGGTGTCCACCAAACAATATGATGACGGCGGTGTCTACGAAGGCACTTTTCGGGGCGGGTTGCAGCATGGACAGGGCACCTACAAACTGCCCAACGGGTACGAGTATTCCGGCGAATGGTCGGATGGAGAGATCAAAGGCGAAGGCGTTGCACGTTTTCCCAACGGATCGGTTTACGAAGGTGCCTTTGCCAAGGGCAAACCCGAAGGCTTTGGCAAGATAACCTTTGCCGATGGCGGCACCTATGAAGGCGAGTGGGAAGCCGGCGCGATCATGGGGCAAGGCGTTGCGCTTTATGCCAACGGGGTGCGCTACGAGGGGCAGTTCCGCAATGCCAAACACCACGGCAAAGGCGTGATGCAAAGCCCCGGGGGCTATGAATACAAGGGCGACTGGATTGACGGGATCAAGCAGGGGCGCGGCATCATCACCTATCCGGACGGAGCGGTCTATGACGGAGAGATCGTTGTAGGCAAACGCGCAGGTCAGGGGACGCTCAAAATGCCGGACGGTCTGGTCTATGTCGGCCTGTGGAAAGACGGGCAGATCGATGGCGAGGGCAAGCTGACCCAGCCCAATGGCGATGTATACGAAGGCCAGCTTGTCAGCGGTCGCCGCGAGGGCGTGGGCAAGGTTATCTACGAGAACGGCGATGTCTATGAGGGCGCGTTCAAGGATGACCGGCGCGACGGGCAGGGCACGTTCACAGGGGCGGACGGATATGTCTATACCGGTTCATGGGTGGCAGGACAGATTGAAGGACAAGGGCAGGTGACCTACCCTGACGGGTCTGTCTATGTCGGTAGTTTTCGCGATGATCTGGCCGATGGCGAGGGCAAGATCACCTATCCCGATGGCTCAACCTATGAAGGCGCGTGGGCATCGGGCGTGATCGACGGCAAGGGGCGTGCAACCTATGCCAATGGCGTCGTTTATGAAGGTGACTTCAAGAACGCGCGCAACGATGGGCAGGGGGTGATGACCTACGCCGACGGCTATCGTTACGAGGGCGGCTGGAAGGACGGGCAAAGGCACGGGACCGGCAAGGCGACCTATCCAGATGGCACCATCTATGAAGGGCAGTTCACCGCAGGCCAGCGCGATGGCACAGGTAAAATCACCATGGCAAGTGGCTTTAGCTATGAAGGCGCATGGAATGAGGGACAGATCGAAGGGCAGGGTATCGCAACCTATGCCAACGGGGATGTCTACGAAGGGAATTTCAAAGAAGGTAAGCGGCAGGGTGTAGGTACCATGCGTTATGCCACGGGCGAAGAAGCCAGCGGCGATTGGGAGAATGGCGCCCTTAACGAGGGTGGTTGATCCAGCCGCGTTTGCGCGGTCTTTGCCCTGATCCACGAAACTTGCGAGAAAAGCATCGTAAAGGGGGGCCTTTGCATGTCTGAGGTGTCTGATTTTCTCAAAGCTGTCGAACCGGCGCGCCGCCATAACGAGGCGGCTGAGCTGGATACCTTGTTTCGCCGCGTCACAGGCTGGCAACCGAAGCTCTACAAAGGTGGCATGCTGGGCTATGGACGCTATGATTACATCTATGCGTCGGGTCGCTCCGGATCATTTCTTGCCACCGGATTTGCCCCGCGCAAAGCAAAACTCAGCATATACATCATGCCTGGATACACGGATTTCGCGGATATTCTGGGGCGTCTTGGCAAGCATGCGAAAGGCAAGTCGTGCTTCTATCTGAACAAGCTGGAAGATGCTGACCGGCATGTACTGGAAGAATTGATCCGCGCCGGTCTGGATGATCTCGCGGAGCGCTGGCCGGTCCATCCCACCTAGACATTCTCAGCCCTCTATGACAGGTCAGCAGAACCGCTAGGAGAACGCCCATGTCCACCGATATCGTCACCCGATTTGCCCCTTCCCCCACCGGATATATCCACGTGGGCAACCTGCGCACCGCACTGATGAACTATCTCATCGCGCGCAAGGCCGGGGGCACGTTTATCTTGCGGATTGACGACACCGACCCGGAGCGTTCCAAGGAAGCCTATGTCGATGGCATCAAGGAAGACCTCGCGTGGTTGGGCCTGCATTGGGACCGGGTCGAGCGCCAGTCAGAGCGGCTGGAGCAATATCACGCCGCCGCGCAGACATTGCGCGATAACGGGCGGTTTTACGAGGCGTTCGAGACACCGGTAGAATTGGACCTCAAACGCAAGAAGCAGCTCAATATGGGCAAGCCGCCGGTTTATGATCGCGCCGCTCTTGCCTTGTCGGAAGACCAGAAAGACAAGCTGCGCGCAGACCGGGGTGCGGGCGTGTGGCGGTTCAAGCTGGATCAGGAACGGATCGAGTGGGCAGACGGGATTCTGGGCGATATTTCCATTGATGCAGCGTCGGTTTCTGATCCGGTGCTGATCCGCGGCGACGGGCAAATTCTGTATACGCTCGCCAGTGTGGTCGATGACACAGAGATGGGTGTGACGCATGTTGTGCGCGGATCCGATCACGTCACAAATACAGCCACGCAAATCCAGATCATGCAGGCGCTGGGCCATAGCCATCCGGCATTTGCGCATCATTCATTGCTGACAGGTCCACAGGGGGAGGCACTGTCAAAGAGGCTCGGTGTCCTGGCCCTGCGTGACTTGCGCGAACAAGGTGTGCATCCCTTTGCCTTGCTCAGCCTGATGGCGCGGCTTGGGTCATCCGATCCCGTTGAATTGCGCAGCGACATGGAAAGTCTGATTGAGGGCTTTGATCTGGGGCAATTCGGCTCTTCACCGACCAAGTTCGATGTTGCGGACTTGTTCCCGCTGACGGGGCGTTTTCTGGCGCAGCAACCTGTTGAGGCGGTAGCTGATGCGGTCGCCGCCCTTGGGGTTCCCGATGATCAGGCAGAAGCGTTCTGGGCTGTCACGCGCGAGAATATCCAGACGTTGGGCGACCTCAAAGGATGGTGGGCGATGTGCCGTGAAGGTGCAGACCCGATCATCGAAGAGGGCGACGAAGAATTTATCGCCGAAGCGATGGCCATGTTACCTCAGGCGCCATTTGACGGGAATTCCTGGAGTGAGTGGACGACTGCGGTGAAAGAAGCGACGGGACGCAAGGGGCGCGGATTGTTCCGGCCCTTGAGACTGGCCCTGACCGGTCAGGAACACGGCCCCGAGATGGCCGTCCTGATGCCGCTGTTGCAGGTTGTGAAAGCCAAAGGGTGAGACCGGTGGTGTATTGCGGCAAGATGTGACCAAAAAGGTGCAACACGGGGCTGCACGCCATGGCTGACGGGCAGGCCAAGTTCCTGATTTGCCGGATGGGTGCTGGCCCTGCGGATGATCGCGGACGGCGCGGGACCGGCCACGCCGCGTCAGGAAACCTTTGGCCGTGAGGGTCGCTTAATGACCCTATTCCACGCGCGAAAGTAGATTGGAGAGGTGGTGATCCACCAGTTCATTTTCTGCCGGAGAAAGCCTTTGCGCGCGCGGATAGCGCGGTGCATCGCGATCGTTCAGAACGGGGGTTTCCCAACCTGACGTTGTTGCAAAAAAGCGCGCCACGCCGCTTTCACCGTATTCCCGCAGAAAGCCTTGGACAACCACATCCAGATAGCTTTGCAGGATGACATGTTTTCCATCGGTGCGGATGCTTTCGGGAGCGACTGCATAATGGGCAATGTCGGGAGCAGGCGTCAGAAAGTGGGCGACCGCCCCGCCGGAACCGACGCGGTTATAGCCGTGCTCGCGGGCATCCAGCGCGGCCCAGTCTGCGTTTGGCACCGCGGCGATCAATCCGTCGATGACTGTGGCCGCGTCCTGAACGACGCTTAGAAACACGACATCGCGTACGGGCGTGCGCACCCATGCACGCCGCCAGCCTTCCAGCCGGGCGTGTTGTGCGTCGGGATAGCTGTGGGTGGCACGGTTCACGAGACTGCCGTAACCGAAGAAGTATGGTGTCATAACAATAGACAAAGCATGTTGACGCGCCTCTACGCAAGAGCATACGAAAGGTCATCCCCCACGGGAGAATCGGCCATCGGTCGATGCCGAAGGAGCAACCGCCCCGGAAACTCTCAGGCTAAAGGACCGTGGCCCGGATGTGACAAACTCTGGAGAGGGCCCGCGCCAGTGGGACGCCGAAGGGATAACGATCTCAGGCGGAAGGACAGAGGGGGTATCAGAATGCGCGGTTTTCGCCGCGCTTTGATACCGGTTGTCGCTTCACGGCTCCGGTTCGCAATAGAGGAACGGGAGCGGTATGGATGATTTGAAACAAACGCCATTGCATGATTTGCACGTGGAACTTGGCGCCAAGATGGTGCCGTTTGCGGGTTATACGATGCCCGTGCAATATCCCTTGGGTGTCATGAAGGAGCATCAGCACACGCGCGAGGCGACAGGGCTGTTTGATGTCAGCCACATGGGGCAGGTGATCCTTTCGGGGGAAAGCTGGGACCATGTGGCCCGGTCGTTCGAAGCCCTTGTCCCTCAGGATGTGCTCGGGCTTGAAGAAGACCGCCAGCGCTACGGGTTTTTCACCAATGCGGCAGGCGGGATCGAAGATGATCTGATGTTTGCGCGCCGTGGCGAGACCCTGTTTGTGGTGGTTAATGCCGCTTGCAAGGAGGCTGATATCGCGCGGATGAAGGCGGCGCTGGAGCCTGAAGTCCACGTCACAGAGATAACAGATAGAGCACTGATCGCAGTGCAGGGGCCGACAGCAGGTACTGTGATTGCGGCAATGGACCCGCGCGCAAGCGAGATGTCTTTCATGGATGTTGAGGATTTGTCGCTGCAGGGTTGTGATGTCTGGGCGTCGCGTTCGGGCTACACCGGCGAGGACGGGTTTGAGATTTCGGTGCAGGAAAATCAGGCGGAGTCTCTTGTGCGGGCATTGCTGAACATCGAGGAGGTCGAGGCAATTGGCCTTGGTGCGCGGGATTCGCTGCGTCTGGAAGCGGGCTTGTGTCTGTACGGACACGATATTGATGCCAGCACAAATCCGGTTGAGGGTGCGTTGACCTGGGCTATTCAAAAGGTCCGCCGTAGAGATGGCGACCGTGAGGGGGGATTCCCCGGTGCCGACATTATTCTGGATGCATTGGAAACCGGGACTGTGCGCAAGCGCGTCGGCTTGCAGCCGGAGGGGCGCGCGCCAATGCGTGAAGGTGTTGAAATATTTGATAAAGCTGAGGGAGGCACCTCTGTTGGCGTGATCACGTCCGGTGGATTCGGGCCAACAACAGGCGGGCCTGTTGCGATGGGCTATGTCGGAAGTGAACATGCCAAAGCCGGTACCGGCCTTTGGGGCGAATTGCGTGGCAAACGTATGCCGCTGACGGTTGCCAAGCTGCCGTTTGTCGCGGCAAACTTCAAAAGATAATCAAGCTAGGAGAATAATGTGAAATTTACCGAAGAACACGAATGGCTGCGCGAGGAAGACGGCGAAATGGTGGTCGGGATAACCATCCACGCTGCAGAGCAGCTGGGCGATGTGGTGTTTGTCGAACTGCCAGACGAGGGCACGACCGTGAGTAAGGATGACGAGGTTGTCGTCATCGAAAGCGTCAAGGCCGCGTCGGACATTCTGGCCCCTGTTGACGGAGAAATTACCGAGGTGAACAGCGCGCTGACCGACAACCCCGGCATGGTTAACGAAGATGCGCAGGGCGAGGCGTGGTTCTTCAAAATGAAAATCAGTGACCCGTCACAGATGGACGAGTTCATGGACGAGGCTGCCTACCAGAAATTCATTGGTTAGCGTTTCAAAGTTTCCGATGAATTTGACTTCAATTTGAAAGCTTAAGCAGGGGTGTCGCCATGACCTTTAAACCTACAGATTATTTGCCATACGATTTTGCCAACCGGCGCCACATCGGCCCGTCACCGGCAGAGATGTCGGATATGATAAAGGTGGTCGGGGCGAAATCCCTTGCAGACCTGATTGACGATACAGTGCCAAAAGGCATTCGTGCCAAAGAACCCCTCGATTTTGGCAAAGCCAAGTCGGAGCGGGAAGTGCTGGAACATCTGCGGAGGGTCGCTGGTAAGAACAAGGTCCTGACCTCGCTCATCGGGCAGGGGTATCACGGGACGGTAACGCCCCCGGCGATCCAGCGGAATATTCTGGAAAACCCTGCGTGGTATACCGCCTATACTCCCTATCAGCCCGAAATCTCACAGGGCAGGCTTGAGGCATTGCTGAACTTTCAGACAATGATCACAGACCTCACCGGGCTGGAAGTCGCCAATGCGTCGCTGCTGGATGAGGCCACTGCTTGTGCCGAGGCGATGACCATGGCGCAGCGGGTATCCAAATCCAAAAAGGTGGCCTTTTTTGTCGATCGCGATTGTCATCCGCAGAACATCGCGGTGATGCAAACACGCGCGGCGCCGCTGGGGATCGAGGTGATTGTCGGCGATCCCGACAAAATGGACGCCGAAGCCGTCTTTGGCGCGATTTTCCAGTATCCGGGCACCTATGGGCATGTGCGCGATTTCACCAGACACATAACGGCGCTGCATGAACATCAGGGGGTCGGCATCATGTCAGCCGATCCTCTGGCGCTGACATTGCTCAAAGAGCCCGGTGAAATGGGGGCAGATATCGCTGTCGGCTCCACCCAGCGGTTTGGCGTGCCCGAAGGGTATGGCGGACCGCATGCCGCCTATATGGCGTGCAAGGATTCGATGAAACGGTCGATGCCGGGCCGGATTGTCGGCGTGTCGATTGATGCGCACGGCAACCGTGCCTATCGGTTGTCCCTGCAAACCCGGGAACAGCATATCCGGCGGGAAAAAGCGACCTCCAACGTCTGTACAGCGCAGGCGTTGCTGGCGGTTATGGCGTCGATGTATGCGGTGTTTCATGGTCCGAAAGGCCTGAAGGCGATTGCGCAACGCATCCACCGCAAGACAGCGCGACTGGCAGAAGGGCTCAAAATGGCGGGCTTTGACGTGCGCCCTGCCGCCTATTTCGATACGATCAACATTGACGTCGGGCCGCTGCAAGCGGCGGTGATGAAATCGGCAGTGGACGAAGGCGTAAACCTGCGCCGCGTCGGCGAGACGCGCATCGGGATCACACTGGACGAGCGCAGCACGCCCGCGACCATCGAAGCGGTCTGGCGCGCCTTCGGGATCGACAAGTCGGACAAGGATTATACGCCGCATTATCACATGCCGGAAAAGCTGGTGCGTCAGACAACCTACCTTACCCATCCCATTTTCCACATGAACCGCGCCGAAACTGAAATGATGCGTTATATGCGTCGTCTGGCGGACCGTGATCTCGCATTGGACCGGGCGATGATCCCGCTGGGGTCCTGCACGATGAAGCTGAACTCGGCCGCCGAAATGATGCCGATCAGCTGGCGCGAGTTTTCCCAGATCCACCCCTATGTGCCTGCGGATCAGGCCTTGGGCTATAAGGAGATGATCGACGATCTGAGTGCCAAACTGTGTGATATCACCGGTTATGATGCGATTTGCATGCAGCCCAATTCGGGTGCGCAGGGCGAATATGCGGGCTTGTTGTCGATTGCAGGCTATCACCGCGCCAACGGGAACGAACACCGCAATATCTGCCTGATCCCGATGTCTGCGCATGGCACCAATCCGGCGTCTGCCCAGATGGTCGGCTGGAAGGTGGTGGTGATCAAGACCGCCGCCAATGGTGACATTGATCTGGAGGACTTTCGCATCAAGGCAGAACAACACAGCGCCAACCTTGCCGGATGTATGATCACATATCCGTCCACCCACGGCGTGTTCGAGGAAACAGTGACAGATGTGACCCGTATCGTGCACGAACACGGCGGACAGGTTTATATCGATGGGGCGAATATGAACGCCATGGTCGGGCTTAGCCGTCCCGGTGATCTAGGGGGGGATGTCAGTCATTTGAACCTCCACAAGACGTTCTGCATCCCGCACGGCGGGGGTGGGCCTGGCATGGGGCCGATTGGTGTTAAGGCGCATCTTGTGCCGCATTTGCCGGGTCATCCGAACAAGGGAGGCAGCGCAGTTTCAGCGGCCCCTTACGGGTCGCCGTCGCTTTTGCCGATCTCGTGGTCCTATTGCCTGATGATGGGCGGTGAGGGGCTGACACAGGCAACGCGGGTGGCGATCCTGAACGCCAATTACATCGCCAAACGGCTCGAAGGGGCCTTTGACGTCCTTTATAAAGGGCCAACGGGGCGTGTGGCGCATGAGTGCATATTTGATATGCGCCCCTTCGAGGAAACGGCGGGCGTCACCGTGGATGATGTGGCCAAGCGATTGATTGATTGTGGCTTTCACGCGCCTACCATGTCTTTTCCGGTTGCAGGAACCTTGATGGTTGAGCCTACGGAATCAGAAACCAAAGCCGAATTGGACAGGTTCTGCGACGCGATGCTGGCGATCCGCGAGGAAATACGCGACATCGAAGAAGGACGCATGGAGCGGGAGAATAACCCGCTGAAGAACGCACCCCATACGGTCGAGGATCTGGTACTTGAATGGGGCGAGCGCCCTTATAGTCGCGAGCAGGGCTGTTTCCCTCCGGGCGCGTTTCGCGTTGACAAGTACTGGCCGCCGGTCAACCGCGTCGACAATGTGCACGGGGATCGGAATTTGATCTGTACCTGCCCGCCGATGGAAGATTACGCCGAAGCCGCAGAGTAGGATTGCAGAAGTCGGGTGGACCTCTGGTCCGCCCGTTTTCAGTCGGTTTTACTGTCTTCTGTCAGAAAGCTGAAAACCTTTTGCAAGCGGTTCCAGGTTGCACGGTCCGGTGCAACCAACAGGTTGCCCGTGTGACGTGCTGCGGAATAGTCGCCGCCATCCAGCATTTCCACGTGGCAACCCGCGTTGGCACAAATCAATACCCCTGCTGCATGGTCCCAGGGGTGCAGTGATTCTGTGAGCAGGAAATCAACATGACCCTGTGCAATCATCCGGTATTCATGGGCTGAACAGCGCAGCGTCTGGGTGCGCGCAAAACCGGGGAAAGTTGCAGCAAGTTTGACTTTCTGCGCCTGCGCAAAAAGATGCAGGGGGATGTACCCCGATAGTTGTTCAATCGGCTTGCCCATTGCGGCGTGCAGGTCGCGCGCAGGACCAAAGGGGCGCTGGATCTGCGGTGTGCCCTCTTCGCCCGCGATGGCCCAGTCATCTGCGATGGGGTCGTAGATCATTCCGAATACCGGCTTGCCATAGCGCGTCGCCGCAATGATCACACCAAACATCGCCAGCCCGTGCGCAAAGTTCCAAGTCCCGTCCACGGGGTCGATGTGAAAGGCAAGTTGCGCTTCTGCGATGCCGTCCAGCAGTTCCGGTTTGCTGGAAACGGCTTCTTCGCCCACGACAAGTGCTGACGGAAACGCGATTTGCAGGGCACGGGTGATCATCGCCTCAGCAGCGGTATCGGCCGCAGTGACGAGATCGTCAGCACGGGATTTGGTGCGGATGTCTGCACTGCTGAGTTGCCTGAAGCGGGGCAGTATCTCGGCCTTGGCCGCACGCCGCACGACGTTGATCACGCTGTTCTGTTGGGCAGGTGTCAGGGCGGGCGGCAACGGGGCGGGAAGGGTTTCGGGCATAACGACGGCTCCTATGATCTGCGCAATAGGTGCGCCAAGCAGGCGCTATGTTCAAGGGGACTATTCGCGCGCGCGCAGCACCTGTGCAGGGCGAGCGTTCAGGGCGCTTAAGGCAAAGCCGAGGCTGGCCAGAATAGTTGCTGCCACACCGCCCGCTACGATCAACAAGGCAGAGGGCCAGATCACGGCAAAGTCGGTCTCCATCACCTGCGTGGATACAGCCCAGCCTGCTGCAATCCCCGCAACCAGCGCGACGCCGCCCGCGAACAATCCCAGAAGGGCGGCGCGGAGGATGAAGCTGGTGGCGATCATGCCACGGGATGCGCCCAGTGTCTTGAGCATCGCGGCCTCGAAGGTACGTGCCTTGGTGCCTGCGGCTGCGGCACCGATCAGAACCAGAAAACCGGTAAGCAGGGTTGCCAGCGCGCCATAGGATACTGCCGCTGCCAACCCGGACAACACGCCCGCCACGCGGTCGATGGCGTCGCGCACCCGGATGGCGGTAATGTTCGGATAGGTTTGGGCGATATCGCGCAGGATCGCTGCTTCTGCCTGTTCTTCTGCATAAACAGTCGAAATATAGCTGTGCGGTGCCCCTGCGAGAGCGGTGGGATTCATGGTCAGCACAAACCCGAGCGCCGCGCCGGAAAATTCAACCTCCTGAAAGCTGCTGATTGTGCCGGTGATATCGCGACCAAGGATATTTACGGTAATCGTGTCGCCAAGCGAGAGGTTCATCTCTTCGGCCTCTTCTGCGGCAAAGCTGATCAGGGGCGGGCCGTCATAATCAGCAGGCCACCATTCGCCTTCGGTCAGGCGGGTGCGGGGTCCGGGGGTGGCGGCATAGGTCACACCGCGATCCCCTCGGACGACCCAGTGGTCGCCTGCAACTTCGCGCGCGGGTTTGCCGTTGATCTGGGTAATGACGCCGCGCAGCATGGGCGCGCTGTCAATACGGCTGACAGCAGGGTCGTCCGTCAGGCGTTTGGTGTAACCGTCGATTTGATCCTTCTGGATATCGACAAAGAAATAGGACGGCGCGATATCCGGCAGGTTGCCAGTGATGGCGCGGCGCAAGTTGCCGTCGATCTGGCCCACAGCTGCCAGAACGGACAGGCCCAGACCGAGAGAGAGGACCACAGCGCCCGCGCCTTCGCCTGGTCCGCCGATGGCCGCCAATGCCCACCGGATACGGGGGCGACCGCGCGCGTGGTGTGCTGCCCGGCGGGCCGCCATGCGGATGAGATACGCAGTGATGGCCAGAAGCGCCAGCGCGGCGGCAATGCCACCCAATGTCCACAGGGTCAGCCACCATGAGCCGTTAAACCAGCCTGCCATGCCGACCAAGGTGGCAACCAGCAAAACTGTCACCACAATATAGGGCCAAGACGGAAACCGCCGCGCGCCCGCCCAAGCGTCACGAAACAGGGTTGCTGCACGCACGTCCTCGCTGCGCGCAAGCGGCCAGAGCGTGAAGGTAAGCGCCGTCAGCATGCCATAAAGGGCGGCCTCTATCAGTGGCGCAGGAAAAAGGGAAAATTGCGCTGGTATCGGCAGGCGTGCTTCGATCAGGGGGGCAAGCAGCAGCGGCGCGATGGCGCCAAGAGCCACGCCGATGGCCACGCCGATTACTGAAAGGGTGCCAATCTGGATGAAGTAGGTGAGAAAAATTGTTGAACGGGTCGCACCCAATGCGCGCAGGGTCGCGATGGTTTCGGTTTTGCCCGACAGGTAGGCGCGTACGGCGGCGGAAACACCCACGCCGCCCACCGCGAGACCGGAGAGGCCCACCAGAATCAGGAAGGCACTAAGGCGTTCCACAAAAGCAGCCACCCCCGGCGCACCGTTGCGGGCATCAGTCCAGCGCATACCGCTGTTTTCAAACTCTGCCCGGGCGGCGCTTTTTAAAGCGTCGAGGTCTGTTCCAACCGGTAGGTCCAGCCGGTATTTACTGTCGAAAAGGGTGCCGGGTTCCAGCAGGCCGGAATTATCAAGTGCGGTGCGGCGCAGGATTGTGCGGGGACCAAGGGAGAAGCCGCTGGCAGCGGAATCCGGTTCGCGCAGTATCAGAGCGGAGAGTCGAAAGGATTGTGTTCCAAGGGAAAAGCTGTCGCCGGCAGTAAGACCAAGACGGTCCGCCAAGGCGCGCTCCATCACGGCGCCGGGTTGGCCGCCTTTATCAGCCAGTGCGACGCTGAGAGGGATGTCAGGTGCTAGATCCATCGTGCCGATCAAGGGATAGCTGTCATCGACCGCTTTGACCTGTGTCAACGCACGGTCTTCACCCACTGTCGCAAGGGAACGGAATTCAGCGATTTCGCTAACGACCTCGGCACGGGATTGCATCCAGTCTCGTTCCTCTGGCGTTGCGAAACGATACGTGAATTCGAGCTCTGCATCACCGCCCAACAGGGCCGCGCCTTCGCGTTTCAGCCCCGCGTCAATTGCTGCACGCACAGATCCGACCGCCGCGATTGCCGCGACCCCAAGGGCGAGACAGGCTAGAAACAGACGGAACCCACGCAGGCCGCCACGCATTTCGCGGCGTGCCAGCCTACTGGCGTGCGAAAGACTCATGCGATGCGCCCGTCCGCCAGTGAAACAGACCGATCACATCGCGCAGCCAGCGTCGGGTCGTGGGTGACCAACACCAGCGTTGCGCCGTATTGGTCGCGCAGGTTGAACAGCAGATCCATAATTGCCGCGCCATTGCTGCTGTCCAAATTACCCGTGGGTTCATCGGCCAGCAGAATCGCAGGCCGTGGCGCGCAGGCCCGTGCCAGTGCGACACGCTGCTGTTCGCCACCAGAAAGTTGTGCAGGGTAGTGGGTCAGGCGATGGCCCAGGCCAACGTCTTTCAAAGCCGCCTCTGCTGTGACAAAGGCGTCGCGCTTGCCAGCCAGTTCCAAGGGCGTCGCCACGTTTTCAAGCGCGGTCATTGTCGGGATCAGGTGAAACGACTGAAACACAATCCCCATGCGTCCCTGACGGAACCTTGCGAGTGCGTCTTCGGTCATATTGGTCAAATCATGGCCTAGGGCCGTAATGGTGCCACCCGTTGCCTGCTCCAACCCGCCCATTACCATCAGAAGGGAAGATTTGCCTGACCCTGACGGCCCGGTAAGGGCAAGCGTTTCGCGCGGCTGCACATTTAATGAGATGTCGCGCAGGATATCGACGGCGCCGGCATTGCCCTTGAGAGACAAAGCCACATCTTGAAGCTGGAATACCGGCGCGTTTGAAGGGGTCGTCATCAGGGGCGGCCTTTTGTTAGGGTTCACTTGGATATGGAGTATTAAGACAGATGCGCAAGGTATTGATCGGGTTCGCTATCTGCTGTGCAAGTATGACGCAGGCAGGGGAAGTTGTGATTGCGGCGCTGGGCGACAGCCTGACGCAAGGGTATGGCTTGCCCGTCGAGCAGGGGTTTGTGCCGCAATTGCAGGACTGGCTTGATACTGCGGGAGCAGACGTGCGGCTGATCAATGCCGGGGTGTCAGGCGACACCACTGCAGGAGGGCTGGCGCGTGTCGGCTGGACGCTGACGCCTGATGTAGACGCGATGATCGTCGCGCTGGGGGGCAATGACCTGCTGCGCGGTCTGGATCCAGCGCAGGCACGAGGAAACATCGAAGGGATAATAAAAGTCGCATCGGACGCGGGCGTAGAGGTCTTACTGATCGGGATGCAGGCCCCCGGCAATTTCGGGCCAGATTATAAGGCGCAGTTCGACGCGATTTACCCGGAGGTCGCGCAAACCTATGGCGCGCTGTACCTTGAAAGTTTTTTTGCGGGTTTGATGGTGAATGGTCAACTGCCGGATCCGGCAGGGTTGGGGGCATTTTTGCAGCCTGATGGCATTCATCCCAACGCCGAAGGTGTCGCGCGCATCGTCCAAAAGGTGGGACCATCTGTGCTGTCCCTGATTGAGCGGGTAAAGGACTGAAATTAAAAAGCCATCTCGGTAGTCGGCTGCTTCAATGATTCCGGAATCAAAAACGGGCGCTGAAGCGCCCGCATATCAAATCTTGTCTGCACCCGGTCAGGCCAGAACGATATTCGCCGCAGATTCCCGACCGTCCCGGCCTGCTTCGATGTCAAAAGTCACTTTTTGGTTGTCTGCCAGCCCGGTCAAGCCTGCCCGCTCTACCGCAGAAATGTGGACAAAAATGTCATTGCCACCACCTTCGGGCGCGATAAAGCCGTAGCCTTTCGTTGTGTTAAACCATTTTACGGTGCCTGTCGCCATGACCCCATGTCTCCTATCTTGATCTGCCCGCACAATGCGGCAGCGTGGCTCAGTCGAATTTACACCGTCCTGAGCGTTAGAAGCAGTGGTCGATAGTCTTTCGCTTGGCGCCTCGAATATCGGAAGCAATTATTTCAAAAGCAAGAAAATTCAGCCGGTTTACGCCCGTAGGCGGGTGTTTGCGCACAAAATTTCATCTGCCTGAAATAATTTTACCAGTTGATAAAAATCTGCTTCCATGAGAGCATTTTGGCTAGTCCAGCAAACTCAGGATATGCCAGATGACAGCAGACGTTTTTGCCCCGGGGATCAAAGCAGCACGGCTTGACGCGCAAAGCTATGCTGAGAATTTCTCGGATCTTCACGCGCCATTGGACACTCACGAGGCGCTCGTGGCGGCTGACAGATGTTATTTCTGCCATGACGCTCCCTGTATGACGGCCTGTCCGACAGATATCGACATCCCGCTTTTTATTCGCCAAATCGCGACGGGAACGCCTGATGCTGCGGCCAAGACAATCCTGTCCCAAAACATTCTGGGGGGCATGTGCGCGCGGGTTTGCCCCACCGAAACGCTATGCGAAGAAGTCTGCGTGCGCGAGGTCGCCGAAGGCAAACCAGTGTTGATCGGGCAGTTGCAACGCTATGCCACCGACCATTTGCAAGCGCGTGGCGTGCATCCTTTCGCCCGCGCGGCAGCAAGCGGCAAAACCGTTGCTGTCGTCGGCGCCGGACCCGCAGGCTTGTCCTGTGCGCACCGTCTGGCGATGCTGGGACATGATGTGGTGATGATGGACGCGCGGCCCAAACCGGGCGGCCTGAATGAGTACGGCATTGCGGCCTACAAGACGCCGGACGGATTTGCGCAGGCCGAAGTGGACTGGTTGATGCAAATTGGCGGGATCAAGATGCGCCATGGTATTGCGCTGGGTGTGGAAGTGACGTTGGCGGAATTGCAAAGCGATTTTGACGCGGTTTTCCTCGGACTTGGCCTTGGCGGGGTCAACGCGCTGGGCGCATCCGGTGAAGACAAGGATGGCGTTAGTGATGCCGTTGATTTCATCGCTGATCTGCGGCAGGCCAGTGATTTGGCGACAGTGCCGATCGGACGGGATGTTGTGGTCATTGGTGGCGGTATGACGGCCGTTGACGCTGCGGTGCAAGCGAGGCTTTTGGGCGCGCTGAATGTCACGCTGGTTTATAGGCGTGGGCGCGACAGGATGAATGCCAGCATTTTCGAACAGGATCTGGCGGCCAGCAAGGGCGTGCGGATCGTCACACATGCAGTGCCACGCGCGGTCCACGGTAACGGCACCGTGCGCGAGATCGAATTTGAGTATGTCGACGCGGACATGAATGGAACCGGGCAGATGTTGCGGCTGGCGGCGGATCAGGTGTTCAAGGCAATTGGGCAGACGCTTGAAGACAATGGTTTGCCCGCGCTTGAAGGGCGCAAAATCAAGGTGGATGCGCAGGGCCGCACCAGCGTTGTAGGGATCTGGGCGGGGGGCGATTGTGCCTCTGGCGGGGACGATTTGACGGTGACGGGCGTGGCCGAAGGGCGCGACGCGGCGATGGATATTCACAAGGTGTTGGTGGGATAACACCCACCCTGAGGGAGACGACAAATGGCTGACCTGACAAGCACATTCATCGGGATCAAATCCCCCAATCCTTTCTGGCTGGCCTCTGCCCCGCCCACGGACAAGGAGTACAACGTGCGCCGCGCATTCGATGCGGGCTGGGGCGGAGTGGTGTGGAAAACGCTGGGGCTGGACCCGCACGTGGTGAATGTGAACGGTCCGCGATATGGCGCGATATACGGGGCGGACCGACGGTTGCTGGGGCTCAACAATATTGAGCTGATCACGGATCGGCCTTTGGAAACGAATCTTCAGGAAATCAAATCGGTCAAGCGGGACTATCCTGATCATGCGATGATCGTCTCCCTCATGGTGCCATGCGAAGAGGAACCGTGGAAGTTCATTATGCCGCTGGTGGAAGAGACAGGTGCCGACGGAGTTGAGTTGAACTTTGGATGCCCTCACGGGATGAGCGAGCGGGGTATGGGCGCTGCTGTCGGTCAAGTACCTGAATACATTGAAATGGTCACGCGCTGGGTCAAGGCGAACACGCGCATGCCGGTAATCGTGAAGCTGACGCCCAACATTACGGATATTCGCAAACCCGCTGCGGCAGCCCTTGCCGGTGGTGGCGATGCGGTGAGCCTTATCAACACGATCAATTCGATTACCAGCGTGGACCTCGACCTGTTCGCGCCGGAACCAACGATTGACGGCAAAGGCGCGCATGGCGGCTATTGTGGCCCTGCGGTCAAGCCGATTGCGTTGAACATGGTTGCAGAGATTGCCCGCGATCCCGAACTGCGCGAACTGCCGATCAGTGGCATTGGCGGGATCACAACCTGGCGCGATGCTGCGGAGTTTCTGGCGCTGGGCGCAGGCAACGTGCAGGTTTGCACCGCTGCGATGACCTATGGTTTCAAGATCGTGCAGGAAATGATTTCCGGTCTGTCAGAATATATGGACGACAAAGGCTTCACCTCGGTAGACGAGATTGTCGGGCGCGCGGTGCCCAATGTCACCGACTGGAACCAGCTTAATCTCAACTACGTGGCCAAGGCCAAGATCAACCAGGATCTGTGTATTTCCTGCGGACGGTGTTTTGCAGCCTGCGAGGATACCTCACATCAGGCGATTGCCATGTCCGAGGATCGCACGTTCAGCGTGATCGACGAGGAATGCGTGGCCTGCAACCTTTGCGTTAATGTCTGCCCGGTCGAGGATTGCATCACGATGGAGGCGATGACGCCCGGCGCCACCGATCCGCGGACAGGCAAGGTTGTCCAGCCGGAATATGCCAACTGGACAACCCATCCCAATAACCCGTCAGCCAAGGCCGCCGAATAACTCTGTCGGGTCCTTGACCTTTGTTGAAGTCAGGAACGGGGATGTCGGCAATGGGTCAGGCATCTCCACCTTGGGCAGGTTAACGCCAAAAGGATCGTCACCCTCCCTTTTGGCATTTTCTCCCTGAGCCTGTGCGTTGATTACTGAACCCGACGTCGCATTCGGTGCGCGTCCGGTGAGCCCCGCTTCGGCGGCCATTCGGATGATTGACTGCCGACTGCGATCACTGCCCGTTTCGCCACCATTGCCGCCAAACCCCCGCCCGTTTCCCGCATCGGGGTTCGACGCAGCCGCCGCCGACGGGGCGACAGCAAGGGCAGTCTGTGGTTCTGGCGCGGCTGGTTGCGCCGTTGGCGGCTGTGTCACAAAAGGATTGCTTAGTAATATCGAACTCATTTTTTCCACTCCAATCCATGAAGAAAGAGGAGCCCGCACCCAAGTCCGATCATTGAGCGTTTCATATTAACAGGGAATTAAGGTGCCGCCGATCGTGAACTTAGGGTTAATCAGTCGCCACGCCTGCCAGCAAGCCCGCGAACATCTGCCGCAAGTGCGCGCTGGCACGGGCATGGGGATCGTCGGTTTTTCCCAGCAAGACGCGCACCTGTGCATCAAAATCCGCATAGTGTTGCGTCGTTGACCATATCGAAAAGATCAGATGTTGCGGATCGAGTGGCGGCAGGCGTCCTGCATCAATCCACCCCTGAATAAGCCTGCACTTTTCGTCGAAAAGCGGGCGCAGTCCGGTTTCGAGGTGTGGCAACATGCGCGGAGCGCCTTGCAAGATTTCCCCGGCAAACAACCTGCTTTCGCGGGGCAGGTCGCGGGCCATATCCAACTTGCGTTGCACATAGCCCAAAATCTCGCTGCGCGGATCGCCGTCGGCCTGCAATTCCTTGAGCGGGTCCAGCCATGTATCCATCAATTCGTTCAGCAGTGTGACATGAATGGCTTCTTTGCCCTCGAAATAATAAAGGATATTGGGCTTGCTGATCCCCGCCTCCGCTGCAATCTGGTCCAGCGTGGCCCCGCGATACCCGTGTCGCGAGAATACTTCGAGGGCGGCATCCAGTATCATTCCCGTGTTGCGGGTCTGTATGCGTGTCGGCTTTTTGTCGGCGCCATCAGGCAAGGGCATTCTCCGCTGGATAGTGCTGTCATATGAGGCAATCCTAGACCAGCGTGGGGTGCGGATGAAAGCAATTCTTGACAGCCGCGCGGGGAGCCGCAATCGTACCTTTACCAAATGGTAAAATTCAGACCGCTACCTCGAAAAGGAATGTTTCATGGCCGCACCCGGAGAGAACCTGAAGATCAACCCGGACCGTCTATGGGACAGCCTGATGGAAATGGCCAAAATCGGCCCCGGTGTCGCGGGTGGCAACAACCGCCAGACGTTGACCGACGAGGATGGTGAAGGGCGGGCGTTGTTCCAGAAATGGTGTGAGGATGCGGGTTGTTCCATGGGCGTTGACCAGATGGGCAATATGTTTGCGCGCCGAGAAGGCGGGGACGCAGATGCACTTCCGGTTTACGTTGGATCGCATCTGGATACGCAGCCCACCGGCGGGAAATATGACGGAGTGCTGGGGGTTCTCGGTGGATTGGAGATCATTCGCACGCTCAACGATCTCGGTATCAAGACAAAGCACCCGATTGTGGTGACAAATTTTACCAACGAGGAAGGCACGCGGTACGCACCTGCGATGCTGTCCTCCGGTGTGTTTGCAGGCATCCACACGCAAGACTGGGCGTATGATAGGGTAGACGCAGAGGGCAAGAGTTTTGGTGATGAACTTAACCGGATCGGGTGGCGCGGAGAGGAAGAAGTCGGCGCGCGCAAGATGCATGCGTTCTTTGAATTGCACATCGAACAGGGGCCAATTCTGGAATCCGAGGGCAAGGATATCGGCGTTGTAACCCACGGACAGGGGCTAAGCTGGACGCAGGTGACGGTGACGGGCAAGGATAGCCACACCGGATCAACCCCGATGCCGATGCGCAAGAATGCCGGTTTGGGCATGGCGCGTATTCTTGATAAAGTTGACGAAATTGCATGGTCGCACAAGCCCCATGCGGTCGGGGCAGCCGGGCATATTGATGTCTATCCCAATTCGCGCAATGTGATCCCCGGCAAGGTGGTTTTCACGGTCGATCTGCGGTCACCCGATCTGGCGGTCATCGAAGACATGGAAGCACGTCTGCGCGTTGAGGCGCAAAAGATCGCGGATGATATGGGGCTTGGTATTGAATTCGAGAAGGTTGGCGGGTTTGACCCTGTCACCTTTGATGAGGGGTGTGTGACGGCGGTGCGTAATGCAGCGGAACGGTTGGGATATTCCCACAGGGACCTGATTTCCGGTGCGGGGCATGATGCCTGTTGGATCAACCGTGTGGCCCCGACGGCGATGGTTATGTGCCCTTGTGTGGATGGGTTGTCGCACAATGAGGCAGAAGAAATTTCACGCGAATGGGCGCAGGCGGGGGCAGAGGTGCTGCTGCATGCGGTGGTGGAGACGGCGGAGGTTGTGGGGTGAGAAAGATGTCGTTTTCTTGTAAAGAAACCGGTCGGAAATTCTCAAGAATTCCGGTGCATGCATGATTGCGCCGGATCTTTCTATCGCCCAACGGATCGATCTTTTGCTGGATGCGGAAGTGGCCGAGGCGTTATGCAGTGCGCAAAGCGTTACCCGCCGTACAGCGCGGGATTTCGGGCAAACACGCGTGAAACCCCGGATGGTAACTGTTAACTTTTCGGGCGGGCTGGCGCAGACCTGCTGGTCCGTGACGCGAGGTGACGGGACATATCGCGTGGTCTATTTACCGACGGCGGGGTACTTTTCCTTGTGTGTGGAGAGTGATTTCGGGCCTTTGGATATCGGTGTGCATGGGCCGGCGCTGGGGTGTTTCGGGTCCGTTTGATATTGGGACCACCGCGCACACAAAAGAAAATGGGGCCAGCCTCCAAGCCCCCAGTAATTTGAACCAATTGGAAGACAGGACGGGAGACAGACAATGAGCAAGGTGATCAAAGGCGGAATGGTCTGCACGGCGGACCGCACGTGGAAAGCGGATGTGTTGATTGAAGGGGAGATCATCAAGCGCATCGGCGAGGACCTGTCGGGGGATGAGTATATCGAGGCTGAAGGGGCCTATGTCATTCCCGGCGGGATTGATCCGCATACGCATCTGGAGATGCCGTTTATGGGGACGACGGCGGCTGAGACCTTTGAAAGCGGGACGTGGGCGGCTGCCGCAGGGGGCACTACGATGGTGGTCGATTTCTGTCTGCCCGGTGCAGACGGGTCGATCAAGAATGCAATCAATGAATGGCACCGCAAGTCTGCACCGCAGATTTGCAGCGACGTCGGGTATCACATGGCGATCACCGGCTGGGACGAAAATGTCTTTAACGAAATGAAAGATGCCGTTGAGATGGGCGTCAATTCCTTCAAGCACTTCATGGCCTACAAGGGCGCGTTGATGATCGAGGACGATGAGATGTTCGCGTCGTTCAAGCGCTGTGCAGAGCTGGGTGCACTGCCGATGGTACATGCGGAGAACGGCGATCTGGTCGCCGAATTGCAGCAGAAGTATTTCGATCTGGGGATCACCGGGCCTGAGGGGCATGCCTATTCGCGCCCTCCCGAGTTGGAAGGCGAAGCGGCCAATCGCGCTATTACGATTGCGGATACAGCAGGTGTGCCGTTGTACATTGTGCATGTGTCCTGTGAGCAAACGCACGAGGCGATCCGACGGGCGCGCCAGAAAGGTATGCGGGTTTATGGGGAGCCGTTGATTCAGTTCCTGACGCTGGATGAGTCCGAGTATTTCAACAAGGATTGGGACCACGCGGCGCGGCGTGTGATGTCGCCCCCCTTCCGGTCCAAGGATCATCAGGACTCGCTTTGGGCGGGGTTGCAGGCAGGGTCTTTGCAGGTTGTCGCAACGGATCACGCGGCATTCAATACCGAGCAGAAACGTGCGGGGCGGGATGATTTCCGAATTATCCCAAATGGGTCCAACGGCTTGGAGGAGAGGTTGGCAGTTCTGTGGACCGAAGGGGTTGAGACAGGCCGCCTGACACCGAATGAATTTGTGGCTGCGACTTCGACCAATGTGGCGAAAATCCTGAATATTTACCCGCGCAAGGGCGCGATTGTTGAAGGGGCGGATGCGGATATCGTGGTCTGGGATCCCAAGATTTCCAAAACGATTTCGCCAGCAAACCACCATTCTGTGTTGGATTACAATGTATTCGAGGGTTTCGAAGTGAAAGCGCAGTCGCGCTATACGCTGAATCGGGGCGAGGTGATCTGGGCCTGGGGGCAGAATTCGCAACCCAATCCGGGACGCGGCAAGTTCATTCCACGCCCAGCCTTCCCAAGTGCCAATGTGGCATTGAGCAAGTGGAAGGCGCTGACAAGTCCGAAGATGATCAAACGCGATCCGCTGAACATTCCGGCGGGGATTTGAACGGCATGACAGATGCGCCTATCGCGCCGGAAGGGGTACTTGAGACCGCACTTTATGCCTCTGATCCAGAGGCTTGCGCGCAGTTCTATGCGCAGGTCGTCGGACTGCAGGAGCATCAGCGTGTTGAGGGGCGGCATGTCTTTCTGCGCTGCGGTAAAGGTATGTTGATGCTGTTCAAGCCTGATGCAACCGAAGCGGGGGGCAGCGCGCGTTTGCCGGTGCCGCCGCACGGTGCGCGGGGGGCGGGGCACGTCTGTTTTCGCGTGCAGGACGGTTCTATCGCAGAATGGGCAAAGCGGTTGCAGGATCTGGAAATCGAAATCGAGGCCGACTTTGAGTGGCCGAACGGGGTGCGGTCCATCTATGTGCGCGACCCGGCGCAAAACTCTGTAGAATTTGCCGAAGCTGCGCTTTGGAAGGATGCTACGTGAGCGGGACAGTTATCAGCGCAAAGAACCTCGACCTGACATTTCAGACCAATGACGGCCCGATCCACGCCCTGAAGGACGTGAACCTTGACATCAACGCGGGTGATTTCGTCAGCTTCATCGGGCCGTCAGGCTGTGGCAAGACGACCTTCCTGCGGGTGATGGCGGATCTGGAGCAGCCGACGGGGGGCAGCGTCACCGTGAATGGTGTCTCTCCCGAGGAGGCGCGCAGGGCGCGGGCCTATGGGTATGTGTTTCAGGCGGCGGGGTTGTATCCGTGGCGGACGATTGGCGGCAACATCCGCCTGCCGCTGGAGATCATGGGGATCAGCAAGGCGGAACAGGCCGAGCGCGTTGCGCGGGTGCTGGACCTTGTTGAGTTGAGCGGATTCGAGAAGAAATTCCCGTGGCAATTGTCAGGTGGGATGCAGCAGCGCGCTTCCATCGCGCGGGCGCTGAGTTTTGATGCGGATATTCTGTTGATGGATGAACCGTTCGGAGCGCTGGACGAAATTGTGAGGGACCATCTTAACGAGCAGTTGCTGAAGCTGTGGGCGCGCACGGAAAAGACGATTGCCTTTGTCACACATTCGATCCCCGAGGCAGTGTATCTGAGCACCAAGATTGTGGTGATGAGCCCCCGTCCCGGTCGGATCACCGATGTGATCGAGAGCCCGCTGCCCAAAGAGCGTCCTTTGGATATTCGCGACAGCAAGGAATTCCTCGATATTGCGCACCGTGTGCGTGAAGGGCTGCGGGCGGGTCACGGCGATGACTAAAGGTGGTTTTTCCTCGAAGCCGACCTTCACATCTGTTTGCTGCAAGCAACGTTTGCGGTTAGCTGGGGGCGGGTTTCAAACCAATTGGAAGCGGGGGAACCACGCTTGAAATCTGTGTTGCCCGTGCTGACAATTGTTGTGGCGATCCTCTTGTTATGGATGGCTGCCGTGGTGCCGATGAACATGCATCTGGTGGCAGATCAGGCGCAGCGCGATGGATTGGTCGTGACACCCGAAACACCTACAGAGCGACAAGACCTTTCGGGTCTGGGGCTCACACTGCGCAATATGCACCTGATCCCGTTGACCCATAATTTTGTGCGTCCAAGACTGCCTGCACCACAACAGGTGGCGGGCGAAATGTATGCCACGATCATTCAGAAGAAGATTACGTCGAAACGGTCACTGGTTTACCATGGTTGGGTGACGCTGGCGCCGACGTTGGTCGGTTTCGTGATTGGCACCCTCTTGGGAATAATGCTGGCTGTCGGGATTGTTTACAGTCGCGTGATGGACCGGTCGGTCATGCCTTGGGCAATTGTCAGCCAGACAATTCCGATTCTGGCGCTGGCGCCGATGATCATTGTCGTTTTGGGGTCGATGGGTATTCAGGGGCTGTTCCCGAAGTCTATCATTGCCGCCTATTTGTCGTTCTTTCCAGTGGTAGTGGGCATGGTCAAAGGCCTCCGCAGCCCGGATGCAATGCAGTTGGATTTGCTGCGCACCTACAATGCGTCGAAGTCTCAGGGGTTCTGGTCGCTGCGGTTGCCTGCGTCGGCACCCTATTTGTTTGCCTCGCTCAAGATCGGAATATCCGCGTCCCTTGTCGGCACTATTGTGGCTGAGCTACCGACAGGCGCGCGCGCGGGTTTTGGTGCGCGGATGTTGGTAGGCGATCAATATGGCCAGCCGCTTGTGTCCTGGGCAGCGCTGTGTTCGGCGGCGTTGACGGCGGCGGCGCTGGTCGGGGTGTTCAGTTTGATCGAGCGTATCACCCTGCGGCGCATGGGAATGGCAGCCACATGATCTGGGGTTTTGCAGCATTTGTCATTTGGGCCATAGGCTGGTGGATCAATGTACGGCTGGCCAATGGACCGGCGTCCGACAACACCGCAATAAGAGTGTTGATCCCTGTAATTTTTGGTCTGACGGTGATCATTGTGTGGGAATTGCTGGTGCGCGGTTTCGAGATCAATCCGGTGATCCTGCCTGCGCCGTCAGCGATCGCGGAGCGGCTGCTGGGCGAAGGACCGCGCCTATGGGCAGATTTCCGGCAGACTATCATCAAAGGGGCGATAACGGGCTATCTGGTAGGCGGGGCGGCGGCGTTTGGCGTTGCGGTTCTGGCGGACCGGTCTGATTTTCTCACCCGGGGCATCCTGCCTGTTGGCAGTTTCATGGCCGCCCTGCCGATTGTAGGTACGGCACCTATTTTCGTGAAATGGCTGGGCAGTGATTGGGAATCCAAGGCCGCTGTTGTTGCGGTGATGGTTTTCTTTCCCATTCTGGTGAACACCGTAGCGGGGTTGCGGGATACTAGTGCCATGCAGCGGGACCTGATGCGTACCTATGGTGCAGGGTATTGGCCGACGCTGTTTAAATTGCGCTTGCCCGCTGCGATGCCCTTCATTTTCAATGGCTTGAAAATCGCGACCACTCTGGCACTGATCGGGGCCATTGTTGCTGAATTTTTCGGCTCACCAACTGTCGGAATGGGCTTTCGAATATCTACCAGCTTTGGTCAGCTTGCGCTTGATATGGTTTGGGCAGAGATTGTCGTTGCCGCTCTCGCGGGCAGCCTTTTTTATGGGGCAATGACACTGATCGAAAAGCGGATGACCTTCTGGCATCCGTCGCAGCGATAACAAGATACCCCTTTGGGGGCACGGATCGACAACGATAACTGACTAGGAGGTCACTCGATATGAAAAAGTTTATGATGGCGGCGGCGTTCGCTGCCACAATGGGCAGCGCACCTGCATTCGCGGACGGTCACGCCAATACGGTCACGCTGCAACTGCAGTGGGTCACGCAAGCGCAGTTTGCAGGCTATTACGTTGCCAAGGATAAAGGGTTTTACGAGGAAGAAGGACTGGACGTGACTATCCTTGCCGGTGGTCCTGATATCGCCCCACCACAGGTTCTGGCAGGCGGTGGCGCTGACGCGATGCTCAACTGGATGCCGTCTGCTTTGGCTGCCCGCGAAAAAGGTTTGCCGGTGGTGAACATCGCCCAGCCGTTCAAGTCATCCGGCTTGATGCTCACCTGCTGGAAAGATACCGGCATTACCGGGCCGCAGGATTTCAAAGGCAAGACGATCGGCGTCTGGTTCTTTGGTAATGAATATCCGTTCCTGTCTTGGATGTCACAGGAAGGCATTTCTACCGACGGC
This sequence comes from Sulfitobacter sp., assembly GCA_049645905.1. Taxonomy (GTDB): domain Bacteria; phylum Pseudomonadota; class Alphaproteobacteria; order Rhodobacterales; family Rhodobacteraceae; genus Sulfitobacter. The sequence continues at coordinate 17,632 of JBARUV010000162.1, read as the reverse complement.
GGTGAAGACGGCGTCACAGTGCTCAAGCAAGGCTTCAACGTTGACCCGCTGTTGCAGCGCGAGGCGGATTGTATTTCTACCATGACCTATAACGAATACGGTCAGGTTCTGGATGCCGGCGTGAACCCTGATGAACTTGTCACCTTCAAATACGAAGAGCAGGGCGTCGCCACGTTGGAAGACGGCATTTACGTGCTTGAAGAAAATCTGGCCGACCCGGTGTTCGAGGACAAGATGGTCCGCTTCGTTCGCGCCTCAATGAAGGGGTGGAAGTACGCCGAAGAAAATCCTGAAGAGGCGGCTGGCATTGTCCTTGATAACGACGAGACCGGTGCACAGACCGAAGAAGCACAGGTTCGCATGATGGGAGAGATCGCCAAGTTGACGGCAGGATCCAACGGTGCATTGGACGAGGCCGATTTCACCCGCACAGTTGAATCGCTTTTGGCAGGTGGCTCCGATCCGGTGATCACCAAAGCGCCCGAGGGGGCTTGGACACATGCGATCACGGACAAAGCGCTGAACTAAGAGCGTTGACCGCAGAAAAAAGGAGGCTGGCGCAATTGCGTCAGCCCCCCTTTTTTATTTCTGGCGATGCGGCTTAGAGTACCGTCACAACAGTCCCGATTGGCACGCGGTTATACAAGTCGGTCACGTGTTCGTTCAGCATCCGAATACAACCGTTCGAAACAGAGCGGCCGATGGAATTCGGCGACGTAGTGCCGTGGATGCGGAAATAGGTGTCTTTGCCATTCTGGAAAAGATACAGTGCGCGCGCGCCAAGCGGGTTGCCGGGGCCGCCGGGCTGCGCTTCGGTGTTGCCGATGAAGCGCTTGTAAGCCGCCGGGTCGCGTTCAATCATTTCGTCAGTCGGACGCCATGTGGGCCATTCTTTCTTGACAGCGATTGTTGCGGTACCGGTAAATTCCAGACCCGCTTTTCCGACGCCCACGCCATAGCGCAGCGCCTGACCGGGGGCTGTCACCAAATACAGATAATGGCTGCGCGGCAGGATCAGCATCTGGCCCGGCTGATAGCTGCGTTTGATGCTGACCTGCTGTGGCGTCGGGTCAAATACGGCGGTCTTGGCTGAAATGACCTGTGGCAGGGTGGCGGCAGCAAGCGTGCTGGCAATGAACGTACGACGGCGCATATGTGTATCCAATGTATTTTGTGGCAGTTACGCCTTTTTGCCACTTGGGATTTGGGCCTGACAACCCTGTATTATGCGAAAAACCGGCCACTGTTGCACAGTGGCCGGTCAATTCTACGTGTTTTGCGCCGCTTTTACCTGAGGTAAGGGCGCAAGGTTGGCGGATTTACGCCAGTGCGAGGTTTGTCGCAGATTCGCGGCCGTCACGGCCTGCTTCGATGTCGAAGGTAACCTTCTGATCGTCGGCAAGCGACGTCAGGCCAGCGCGCTCAACAGCTGAGATGTGCACGAACACGTCTTTGCTGCCGCCATCGGGTGCGATAAAGCCGAAGCCTTTTGTTGTGTTGAACCATTTTACGGTGCCAGTAGCCATCCGTAGTCTCCTAGATTTGTGCCATCCGCGTAGGTGCGATGGCTTGGCTTGGTCGGTCGTAGTTCGAAGACTGAAGCCGTAAGGGAGACAGTGGGTCGAAATAGAATAACGTTCGCAGTGGGGTATATGGCAGGTCATCTGCACAATTTCAAGACTTTGCACTGCAATGCGCGGAAACGCGCGAATGCCCGCCTATGGAGGTCAGTGGGAAGCCCAAGCCGCCAAAGCATTGTGTGAGACCTTTATGGTGCTACTCTGGGTTATTGCTTTCAGCATAAGGGGGAGATTCATTGAACGATAGATCAAATACCAACGACGGTCCTTTCAGGGCAAGTGACACAAAGAATCGGCAAGATCTGGACGCGGACAGTAAGGCATTTCTGGATGTCGCCCGGTTTGAAGCCGAGGGATACACCGACGAAAAACTCGAAACGGCCCTTGGAAGCTGGGACGCTGACCGTTTGGATCAATTGGAGCGGACCCTTCAAAGTGATTCCTTTGCGCAAACGGCGATCGCGAATCTGCGTCGCCTTGTGATTGGCGGACTGGCGGCACTTGCACTGTTGCTGGTCGGACTGGGGATCTGGGTCAATTCAGGCTTTGAGAGTGCGCAATCTGCCCTTGACGCACGGACAGGCGCGGTGGAAAGCGCCCTAAGCCAGCGCGTTGATGATCTGCAGGTCGCGATGGATAGCAAGGTGATCGGTGCTGATGGCAAGGCGTTGCGCGTTGTGACCGGTCGGGTCTGCCCTGAACAGGTCAAATGGACAGCCTGCACCAGCGGGTGCGGGGCAAGGGCGCCAACAAGCGGTAATCTTTTGGTGGATACATCTGTTGCGGGTTTCAAGAGCACACCGAATTACTACGTCAGTATTACCGGAAGCGGCGCATGGATCGCAGATGGTTTGGATTCGATCTACAGTGCCACGGCAGAGGGATTTAAGCTCTATGTCCGGCGCGAGGATGGTGCCAACCTTCCGTCAAGCGCAAACGGCAAGGCCAATTGGTGCATAAGATGGATGGGAATCGGCGAATAGGGCGGTTCCGGTATCCTCCGGTTCGATGCGGGGCAGCGCACGTTGCAGTTGGGGTCTGTTAAGCATTCTTGCGGATGCTGGTGCGGTATTTTCCCGGACCGGAGCACGCCAATGCCTAGAACCACTATCAGACACACCTGCCTGACACATCTGTGGGCTGTGCTGAAATCACTTTGGGTATGGATCAAACCGCCTTGCGAGAGTCCGGAGACGAATCGGAGCAGCGGGAAAAATGCGGAGCGACGCAAGGGTCAGAGGTAAATGCACTGCGAGATGCCAACTATCAATTTTGGCAAAAATCTGCTAAGATAGAGCATGTTGGCAACCGGCGGAGGGTATCATGCGCTATGTCACAATCACCACATGGGAAATTTCGAAGGGCGCGGATTTTAATCTGTCCCTGCGCGCGATGCGGGAAAAACGCCTGCCTGCGCTGAAGGCTCTGGGCGCAAGCCGCGTCACCGTGATCCGCACCAGCGACCGGACCAGTGCTGCGATCACCGAGTGGCCCGATCAGGCGACGCGGGATGCAGCGGAGTTGAAGATCGACGAGGTACGACGGTCGGTGCATTCGGAAGACCAGACGCGGATGACCGGGGAGATGAAGGGAGAGATAGTTGCGGATGTTTGAGTGGCGATTAGACGTAGCCAGTTTGGCCGGCAGACAACAGCAGCCGCCTGAAAATTTCCCATTAAGCGCGGTCTTGGCAGCGGGCGAGAAGTTTTGCTCAGGCAAATTGCTGAGTGATGTTTGCTGCGATTAGTGTCGCGGCGCATAGGGCGTCTAGTGCAAACATGAAGTTGCGAAATTTTATGCGGAAAACGCGAGGTTGCTGCGGCTAAGGCGAAAGCACCCATCCTACGAATGTCGCGGAAGCTGCGGTCCCTATCCGGTAGATATGAGTGACTTCTGGCCCAGCGGCTCTAACTAAGAGATTCGTTAAGCCAGTTTCATTGATCACGCTACAGCTAACCAGAAATATTGACGTTGACTGTAGAACCACAGGTTAAATTCCGGCGCTGCAATTCAGCAAAAATTGCTTTCCGTTCTGCTGGCAACGTAATGTAATTGTCACTCAGAAGGTCACACAGATAACCGTCCGGAAATTGTGTAACGGTCTCATCATTAACCGTTTCACAACCTGAAAGGAACAAGGGAGCGCAGGCCAGCACCGTCGCCAGAGATTTGTTTCTCATTTTCTTACCGCACAAACTTCTTATGCTTCAACCGCTTAGGCTCCAGCGCATCCGCCCCAAGTCTCCGCTTCTTATCCTCTTCGTAATCCTCAAAGTTCCCCTCGAACCATTCCACATGCGCCTCGCCTTCAAACGCGAGGATATGTGTGCAAATCCGGTCGAGGAAGAAGCGGTCGTGGGAAATCACCACCGCGCAGCCTGCGAAATCTACGAGGGCGTCTTCCAGGGCGCGCAGGGTTTCGACGTCCAGATCGTTGGTCGGTTCGTCGAGCAGCAGGACGTTGCCGCCTTCTTTCAAAAGGCGGGCCATGTGGACGCGGTTGCGTTCGCCGCCCGAGAGGTTGCCGACTTTTTTCTGCTGGTCGCCACCTTTGAAGTTGAACGACGAGCAATAGGCGCGGGAGTTTACTTCGGCATCGCCAAGCTGGATCAATTCCGCGCCGCCGGTGATCGCCTGCCAGACGGTGTCGTCGGCCTGCAGATCGTCGCGCGACTGGTCGACATAGGACAGATCAACCGTGTCGCCGTATTCGATGGTGCCTGCGTCAGGTTTTTCGCCACCTGTCAGCATTTTGAACAGGGTCGATTTACCCGCGCCGTTTGGGCCGATCACGCCAACAATGCCACCCGGCGGCAAGGAAAAATCGAGGTTTTCGATCAACTGCTTGTCGCCCATGTGTTTCTTGAGGCCGGTGACTTCGATCACTTTGGAACCAAGGCGTGGGCCGTTCGGAATAACGATCTGGGCACGCGAGAGTTTTTCGCGCTCTGACACCTCCGCCATTTCGTTGTAGGCGTTGATGCGGGCCTTTGATTTGGCCTGGCGGGCTTTGGCACCCTGACGCATCCATTCCAACTCGCGCTCCAGCGTCTTTTGCTTGGATTTGTCTTCGCGGGCTTCCTGAGACAGTCGCTTCGCCTTTTGCTCCAGCCAATCGGAATAATTGCCCTCGTTCGGGATGCCCTTGCCGCGGTCCAGTTCAAGGATCCAGCTGGTGATGTCATCAAGGAAATAGCGGTCGTGAGTGACGATCAGGATCGTGCCTTTGTAGGCCATCAGGTGCTGTTGCAGCCACGCGATGGTTTCCGCATCAAGGTGGTTGGTCGGTTCGTCGAGCAGTAGCATGTCAGGCGCTTCGAGCAGCAGTTTGCACAGCGCAACGCGGCGGGCTTCACCGCCGGACAGGTCCTTGATGTTGGCGTCATCGGGGGGGCAGCGCAGAGCCTCCATGCTGACGTCGATCTGGCTGTCGAGATCCCAGAGGTTCTGCGCGTCAATGTCATCCTGCAGTTTGGCCATTTCGTCAGCGGTTTCGTCGGAGTAGTTCATCGCCAGTTCATTATAGCGGTCAAGGATCGCCTTTTTGTCTGCGACGCCCAGCATCACGTTTTCACGCACGCTGAGGGTTTCGTCCAGCTTGGGTTCCTGCGGGAGATAGCCGACGCGCGCGCCTTCGGCGGCCCATGCTTCGCCGGTGAAATCCTTGTCCAGCCCCGCCATGATTTTCAGCAGTGTCGATTTACCCGCGCCGTTCACACCAACCACACCGATTTTTACGCCGGGCAGGAAGTTCAGGTGGATATTTTCAAAGGTCTTTTTGCCACCCGGATACGTCTTGGAGACGCCGGACATGTGGTAGACGAACTGGTACGCAGCCATGGGGTTTTCCTGTCAGGTCAGATGAGGTTTGACCCCGCAATATCGCGCTGACAGGCCAAGATCAACGCACAGCGCGACCGCGGTGCGTCAAGCCACAGCGCCACGCCTTCGCATCAGGCGAACACAGCGCCCCCGGAGAGTTCGCCCATCAGGAATCCCGGTGCATTGCCAAGGACATAGAAGCTGTCGGCTTGTGCGGTTCGTGTTGACCAGTGAAAGGATGTCGGGCCGTTTCGCCCCCCCTTTCTCGTGGACTCGTAGGTAAAGCCGTTGATCACGAACCAGACGTGCCGCACCAGATCATCGGTGCGTTCGCGGAAACCGATCCGCAATACATCATCCGTTTTCCAGGCATTGTCGGCGTAGGAAAGTTCGACATGTCCGTGATCGCGCAACCAGCTTTCTTGGTTAAAGCTACCGCCCGGAATGCGGACGTTGTGCACGCTGCCACGGTAGATCATGTACTGGACAAACCCCGAGCAATCGAGGCCGCGCACAACTGACGGTTCAGCAGACAACGGGCGTGCCTTACCGACCCCCGGACCGATTTCATAACGCACATGGCCGTCTCTGAGGCTGTCGTAGGTCGAAAGAAGAATGCGGGCATTGAAATGCATGGAAGCACCTTTCAATTGCAAATGTCTTAGCAAAAATACGGTTTGGAAAGTTGTCTGAACCGAGCAGAATAATCCTAATGAACTGTTGGTATCACAAAGCAGGAGATTCTCAAAGGTTGCTGCCTTGTCGGGAGGCCTGCTGGTCAATTTCAGCCTATTTCAGCGGACCGTTGACTATTATGTGAGCGGAATGAGAGCCGAGAATAGCACCTCGCGCAACGCCACGCCGTCTTGGATCAAGATTGACAAAGGGTGGGAAAGTAACTCCTTTCGGCCCGTAGACAATTTCGGGCTGAGGTTTTTTTGCGATATCGCTTTCCATATGCGTCATCTGGACAGGTAATCGGTCTGCTGGGCGGGTCGTTTGATCCTGCGCATCAGGGTCATGTGCACATCACGCGCGAGGCCCTAAAACGGTTTGGTCTGGATCGTGTCTGGTGGCTGGTCAGCCCCGGAAATCCATTGAAGGAGCGCGGGCCGGCGCCGCTGGACAAACGGTTGATCCGCGCGCGACACGTCATGCAGCATCCGCGCGTTGAAATCACGGATATCGAGGCCCATCTGGGTACCCGCTACACCGCGCAGACATTGGCGCGTCTTGCGGCGCTGTATCCGGGTGTCAGATTTGTCTGGCTGATGGGGGCAGATAACCTTGCGCAACTGCATCATTGGCAGGATTGGCGCGAGATTATGGAAACCGTTCCCATTGGCGTTCTGGCCCGCCCCGGCCAGCGAATTTCCGCGCGGATGAGCCGGGCTGCTACCTTGTATGCGCCCTATCGGATTTCCGGACGCCAGAGCCAGTTACTGGGTGCGGCACGCGCACCTGCCTGGTGTTTTGTGAATGTTCCGATGGTGGATGTATCATCAACAGCCATCCGAAAAAGCGGTGTGTGGACCTCGGCATGATTGTGATGAGGCTCGCGCTTGTGGACAGGACTGCAGTGAGGTTTAACTGAGCTTTATGCGAAGAGATATTTCAAGACGATTGTTTTTGACGTCAGCGGCTGCGGTTGCGCTGGGTGCGCGCGGTGCGATTGCAGCGCCGCCCGAGGCGTCCTTGCGCCCGGTCCTGCGCGGGGACGATTTTCACAAACGTGCGGTGCGCAGCGTCGAAGAGATCATCCGCGGGCACAAGCTCTCTGGTCGGGTGAGCTTTGCACTGGCGGATGCGCGAACGGGTAAATGGCTGGAATGTGAGAACGAGCAAGTCGGCACGCCCCCTGCCAGTACCGCGAAAGCAATTACTGCGCTTTATGCGCTGGACGCTCTCGGGCCGGAGCATCAGTTCCAGACCCGGTTGTGCGCTACCGGCGGCATCCAAAACGGCGAGGTGTTGGGTGATCTGGTGTTGATTGGCGGCGGAGACCCGACACTGGACACCGATGCGCTAGCCGATATGGCAGCCAAATTAAAAGAGGCTGGCATCATCGGGGTAAGAGGTGGCTTCAAGATTTACGAAGGCAGCCTGCCGGTGTTGCCGCAGATTGACCCCGAACAGCCCGATCAGGTTGGCTATAACCCCGGTGTGTCGGGGCTGGCGCTCAATTTCAACCGCGTGCATTTTGAATGGAAACGCGACTCGAACGGGTATTCAGTGTCGATGGACGGGCGGTCGGAAAAATATCGCCCTGCAGTCGGGATGGCCGTCATGCACATCCGCGACCGCAGTACGCCGGTTTACACCTATGAGGACCGCGCAGGGCGTGACAACTGGACGGTTGCACGTGGCGCCTTGGGCAAAGCCGGATCGCGCTGGTTGCCTGTGCGCAAGCCGGGGCTCTACGCAGGCGAAGTCTTTGCCACCATGGCCGGATCGCAGGGTATCCGTCTGGGCAAGCCGCAGATCATTGATGAACTGCCTGACGGTGACCTTGTTGTGACGCGAAAATCGGAGCTGCTGCGCGAAATTTTGCGCGACATGCTGCTGTACTCAACCAACCTCACCGCCGAAATGGTCGGTTTGGCCGCTAGCGTCAAACGGTTAGGGGAGGTTGGCGATTTGCGCTCTTCTGCGGCCGAGATGAACCGTTGGGCGATTGATGCGCTGGGGATGGTTGCTCCCAAGTTGGTGGATCATTCCGGATTGGGCGATGACAGCCTGATGACCGCACTGGATATGACGCGGGCGATGATCCGTATGCGGGAGAGTGAATTGCCCGGAATTCTGCGGCTGATCCCGATGCGCGATGCCAAGGGCAAGCTGGTGCCGGACCATCCGATGACTGTCCACGCCAAGACCGGGACGCTGAATTTCGTGTCCGGATTGTCGGGGTATATTACGGGCAAAGACGGGCGTTCGATGGCCTTTACCATTCTGGCTGCTGATCCTGCGGAACGGGCCAAAATTACACGGGCAGAACGTGAAGGACCAGCCGGAGGTCGGGCCTGGAACACGCGAGCCAAACGCGTGCAGCAGGCATTGATCGAACGCTGGGGTGTGCTTTATGGCACCTGAGGCGCGGATTTAGTCAGGTGGCAAGCTGGGCCGATCTGGATGCAGAACTGGTACTGTGGCGCGCAGGCGGCGAAGTGCCCACGTTCTGGTGGCGTGATGACGATACCGAAGCGCCGACGGCCGCACTTGACCGGTTGATATCCATCGCTGAAAGTGTCGGACAGCCCCTGCATCTGGCGGTCGTTCCCAAGCAGATTGACGCGGGGCTGGCGTCGCGGTTACGCGCATCGCCACTGGTGCATGTTCTGCAACACGGTTTTGCCCACATCAATCACGAGGCAAAAGGCACAGGGGCGTCCGAAGTGGGAGTAACGCGAGACATTTCATTGCAGGTCGATGATTTGCGTGAGGGCTGGCGTCGCTTGCTAAGGGCGGATTTGCCTCAATTGGTGCCGATGCTCGTTCCGCCATGGAACCGGATTGCCGAAACGACGTTGCCGCATCTGCCCGGATTGGGATATGCGGCTGTTTCTACCTTTTACCGACGGCCCCATCCCGCACCCGTCAAAGGGCTGCAACATTTTCACTGCCACATCGATCCGATCCGCTGGAAAGAAGGCGCGCGCTTCTCCGGAACGGAAAAGACGCTTGAACAATGCGTCCTGCACCTGCGCCAACGGCGTCTCGGGGACGCGGAAAAAGATGAGCCGACAGGATTTGTCAGTCATCATTTGCAGACCGATGAAGATACATGGGACTTTATGGCCGCATTTTTGGCGCGGTTGACGCAAAATGGTGCAACCCGATGGCTAAGGATCGCTGACGTTTTGAAAGAGAGTTGAGATGGTAGAGATTGCCTATGCCAGACCAGAGGAGCGCGAAGACGTTGCGCAATTTATGGTTAAGGTTTTCCCGCGCGCCAAATGGGACATTACCGGCTGGCGCAAGTTACTTGCCGGACGCTGGAACGGGCCAGACGGGCGCTATGCGATCATTGTGCGTGACAAGGGGGAGATTGTCGGCTGTCTTGGTCTGGTGATCGCGGACCGTCTGACATCACAAGGGCCAAAAACCATAGCTGATATGTCGTCTTGGTATGTTCTCAAGGAGTACCGCGCGCAGGGTGTCGGGCGGGATATGATCGCTTTGGCGTTGTCGGATCCCAAGGTTACGATTGTCAATTTTGCCAGCGCCAAAGCGGCGGTAAATGTGCTGGTCAATGCGGGACTGACGGTGTTGGACGAGGATCGGTTCGTGTGGCGGCCCACGGGAAATGCCGCGCCGTTTCTTGTGCACGACCAACCGCTGGATTTAGGCGACCGGTTGATTGCCAAGGATCGCAAGGTGCTTGAAGATCATCAAGGGTTGCGCTTGCGGCCTGTTGCGGTGGAAACGCCGGACGGCTTGTGTGTTGTTGTGATGTATCCGCAGAAAAAACACGATGAATACGTGACGCTTGAGTCGATGTATGTCGGGGATCAAGGTTTGTTTGCGCGGCATGCGCGCGGGATCGCGGACAGCATTCTATCCGCCAGTGGCGAGATATTGACGCTGGATCGCCGACTGGGCGCAAACGGGATCGAGAGCGACGGAATCGAGCCGCTTGGCGTTCCCCGGTTTTATCGCGAGGGTCTGATAGAGAAAGCGGACATTGATATGCTCTATTCGGAGTGCATTTTGCTCAATGTGAAAATTCACTGAAAACGGGTCCTCGCAACGGGAGAGCTTGGAATGATACAGCAAGCAGGCGACAGCCCTTTGGGCTAGCTTCTAGGTCACATGTCGCGCGCGCGCGCCGCGCTCGATCGCGGCGGCGTGGAGCCGGTCGAGGTTCAACTCATAGCGGATTTCTTCGAGGATGCGCAGTTCGGCTTCCTCGAGCTTGCCATCGGCTGCGGCGACATCGCAAGCCAGTGCATAGGCAGTTTCGAACAACCGCTCGGGCAGGGCGTCGCGGATCAGGCCAAACAGCGCATCCAGCCCGTCTTCCTGCTCAAACAGGTCAAACACAATCTTGCTCATGCTGCTCAGGCGGTCGTTGTCGTATCCGGCAAAGACCGGCAACGTATTCACGGCTGACTGGATTTTGATCAGTTCGGCAGTGCGAATATCCTCGTCCGAGGCAGATACGGCGATCATCAGGGCGACAAGGCAATCAGGTGCGCTAAGAGAATGGGTAATTTCGGCAGGCATGTTGATGTCCTTGGGGGAGGGGTGTTGCGGCGCAGAATATTGACGCTAGGGGGGTGACGCAATAGGAAGCGCCAATCTGTGCGCAATGGGCGCAGGGTGCAACACTGGATGATCTGACATGTCTGAGATGCGTGACGCGGCAATGACAAGCAAGGCTTGGCCCTTTGAAGAAGCGCGACGCGTGCTGAAACGCTATCAGAACAAGCCACCTGCAAAGGGATATGTCCTGTTCGAAACCGGTTATGGCCCCAGCGGTTTGCCCCATATCGGGACGTTCGGCGAGGTGCTGCGCACCACGATGATCAAGCGCGCGTTCGAAGAGATTTCGGACATTCCGACCAAGTTGATCTGCTTTTCGGACGATCTGGACGGGATGCGCAAAATCCCCGGAAATGTGCCGCAGCAAGAGATGCTGGCCGAGCACATGCACAAACCGCTTACCTCGGTGCCGGACCCCTTTGGTGAATACGAGAGCTTTGGCCATCACAACAACGCCATGTTGCGGCGGTTCCTGGATACCTTCGGGTTCGAGTACGAGTTCTATTCCGCGCGGGAGTTTTACCGCGCCGGGCATTTCGATAAGATCCTGCTGCGTGCTGTTGAGAAATACGATGACATCATGGCGGTGATGCTGAAGTCGCTGCGCGAAGAGCGTCAGCAGACCTATTCGATCTTCTTGCCCATTCACCCTGAAACAGGCCGCGTCCTATATGTGCCGATGAAGTCCGTGAACAAGTCGGACGGGACAGTCACGTTTGACACGCCAGAGGGCGAAGAAATGACGCTGCCTGTCACCGGTGGCAATGTAAAGTTGCAGTGGAAGCCCGATTTTGGTGCGCGCTGGGCCGCGCTTGACGTCGATTTCGAAATGTATGGCAAAGAGCATGCGACCAACACGGCGATCTATGACCGGATATGCGAGATTTTGGGTGGCAAGAAGCCGGAGCACTTCAGCTATGAACTGTTCCTTGACGAGAATGGCCAAAAGATTTCCAAATCTTCGGGCAACGGGATTTCGATCGATCAGTGGCTAAGCTACGCCAGCACCGAAAGCCTGTCATATTTCATGTTCCTCAAGCCAAAGACGGCAAAACGCATGCATTTTGATGTGATCCCCAAAGCGGTCGATGAATATCACCAACAGCTGCGGGCTTACGAGACGCAGGATACCAAAGCGCGGGCGAATAATCCGGTGTGGCATATCCACGGGGGCGACGTCCCCAAATCCGATATGGTGGTGCCGTTCTCTATGTTGCTTAATCTCGCGTCGGTGTCTTCTGCCGAGGAAAAATCACAGCTGTGGGGGTTCATCCAGCGATATGCGCCCGAGGCTACGCCCGAGACCAACCCCGGTATGGATGCCGCTGCGGGCCACGCAGTGCGGTATTACAATGACTTTGTGAAACCCAAAAAGGTGTTCCGTGCGCCCAGCGAGCTGGAGCGGGAGGCGCTGGAAGAACTGCGGGAAAATCTCAAGGTCTGGGAGGGCGGGTTGGACGCTGAAGCGCTTCAGACAATGGTTTTTGCGGTCGGGAAAGAACGGTTTGATCCGCTGCGGGATTGGTTCACTGCACTTTATGAAGTGCTGCTGGGTGCTTCGCAGGGGCCGCGCTTTGGCGGGTTTATCGCGCTTTATGGTATCGACGAGACGGTGACGCTGATCGACGATGCCTTGGCGGGGAAACTGATGGCCGCGTGAAACTCTTGCCGCTCTGTGATCGTGACTTAGCTTAAGTCAGATGCAAAACGGGAGAAGGATCATGCGGACAGGGTTAATTGGGCTGTTAACGGGGGCGCTGTTGCTGATCGCATCATCCTTTGGTGCCGTTGCGCAGCAGGCGGACATTCAGGGCACCATCGACAGCCAGTTCGAAGCGTTCAAATCTGATGATTTCGAAACTGCCTTTACCTTTGCCACGCCCAATTTGCAGCGGATGTTTCAAAACCCGCAAAATTTTGAACGTATGGTCACAGGGGGCTATCCGATGGTGTGGCGACCTGCGGGGGTACGCTATCTGAACCTGCGTCAAGAGAACGGCGCGATGGTACAGACGGTTGAGATTACCGATGCCAAAGGACTTAAGCACCTGCTGGATTACCGGATGGAACAGACCGCCGAGGGGTGGCGCATTGGCGGGGTGCAGATACTGGATGCTCCGGGGATTGCCGCGTAACGCGGCTAACCCCAGATATCCCCGACTGTGAAACCTGCGGGGAAGGGATCGGTAGGATCAAGCAGATGCTGGCCGATACCTATAATCCAGCCGCGCCCCTGGGTGACGGGAGCAGTGGGTGGGGCCTTCAGTTGGCTATGGTCCGGCCGGTGATGGCCTGATTTTCGGGATGGGCCTGCAAAAACTGCATTTTTCAAACACCGTTGCGCCACGCAGATGCGGCATGCCGCCTGTGATCACGCGGCTAATGGCGTCTATCGCGTTGCCGACCCACCGTGCGGTTGCCACAGCCACGATTAACACCTTGTTGGTATTTCCTTTCGTCGAGCGCCTGAGGGTGCCCGATCAGAGATGCAAACAGATCAGGTGCACGTCCCGCGCGAGGGTGCGTGCCCGTCCATGGAAAGGGACACGTATGAACAAGGCAATAACCGACGGTGTGATACTGGCGCCTGCGCCCTTTGCGGATGGCCTGAACGTTTATTCCAGCGAGGACGGTACGCCGGGGTCCGATACCTATGCGAACGCCGCCAACGCGGCCTTTGTACCCGCCGATCAGGACTTTGGCGGGGCGCTTGAGGTGCTCAAGACGGAAGGCACCCAGCGTGTGCGCCACATGGGTCAGACACCGCTGCTGCCGGGGTGCTACCTGCGGGTCACGGTCCGCATCAAGGCGATCAGCGGCAATCTGCCGTCGGTGCGTGTTGCGGGCTATCCCGCGCGGGGCAACGGGACCCAAGTTGCGGGTGTCCCCACGTTTGGCATCGCGACGGCGCTGACTACATATGGCGAGGTTGTCGAGGTCAGCGCCATCATCGGCGCGGGTCTGCGTGGTGGCGTCGATATGGTCTGGGGGTCCGAGCCGGTGTACGGATACCTCGGGTTTGATCTGATCGGTCAGAACGGTGGCGTGGTGCGGGTTGATGATCTTGTGATCGAAGACATCACTTCGGTTTTCCTGCGCGACATGATCTCGATTGTCGATGTGCGTGATTATGGCGCGGTGGGCAATGGCGTTACGGATGATACCGCTGCCTTTGAGGCGGCGAATAGTGCTGCGAACGGGCGCACGGTATATGTTCCGGCGGGTGTATTTCGCCTGAATGGCGATGTGACCTTTGATACGCCGGTCAAGTTCGAGGGGCGCGTCAGTATGCCAAACACAGCGCAATTACTGCTGCGGCGCAACTTTGATCTGGAAACCTACATCGAGGCGTTCGAGGATGAAGAGCTTGCTTTTAAAAAGGCGTTTCAGGCGCTGTTGAATAACGTGGATCATGAATCGCTCGATATGGGCGGGCGCAAGGTCTGGGTGACAGAGCCGATTGACATGCAGGCTGCCGTACCGGGACAGACCTTTTATGCAACGCGGCGGGTGATCACAAACGGACAGCTGGAGGCAGCGCCGAGTTCAGCCTGGAATACCGACGTGGCGACGTCGCAGGCGACCTATATAACCAGTAACCCCCGGACCCTGAGCAATGTCACCAACGTCGCCAATATTCAGGTGGGGTCGCTGGTCGAAGGCAACGGGGTGGGTCGTGAAATCTATGTCAGCGCCAAGAATGTGGCGGCCCAGACGGTCACATTGAACCATCCGCTGTATGATGCGGACGGCACCCAGAATTACACCTTTCGGAAGTTTAAATACCTGATTGATTTCAGCGGCTTCACCCAATTGAGCAAGTTCGGAATGGGCGGCATAGAATTCCAGTGCAATGACCGCTGCAGCGGGGTCATGCTGGCGCAGTCAGGGTCCACATTTCGGTTGAACGATTGTTTCATCAGCCGGCCTGCTGATCGCGGCGTCACCTCGATCGGTGGAGGGTGTCAGGGGATGATGATCGACAACTGTCAGTTCCTGTCTTCCGAAGATGCGATCAACGTCCCTCAGCGCACCACCATCGGGTTTAACGTAAACACCAACGATGCCAAAATCCGCAACAACCGGGCAACCAAATTCCGCCATTTCGGATTGCTGGCAGGGGCGAATAACATCTTTACGGGAAACCACTTTTTCCAAGGTGACGGCGTGACCAATGGCATCCGTTCAGCGGGATTGGTGCTTACGGCGAACTACACCAGCTCGATTTTGTCTGCAAACTACGTCGACAATTGTTTTATCGAATGGACGAACGAGCATGACTCTGGCGCTGCATTTACCAGCGGTTTCTCCTTTAGTGCGTTAAGCGTGACGGACAACGTGTTCCTTTCAGGGGATGTGGCGCCCTGGTTCAGCTATATTGTGGTCAAACCGCATGGTGCAGGGCATTTCCTGAACGGGGTCAACATCACGGGAAACCGGTTCCGAAGCATCAACGGAACAATTGACCGCGCAGAGCGGGTCGATACCACGTTCTCCGATCTCGATATGTCGCGAAATAAAGACGTAGTGGTGTTCGGCAATTCCTTTCACAATGTCCTAGCACGGGTGCAGAATGAGGCCGAGATCAAGTTCACGCAGGTCACACCGTCGAGCAATTGGCTGATTGATTGCTCGGACAGGCTGCCCTTTGGTTCCGAAGCGTTGAATGTGGATTCAGTCGTAGCGCAGGGGGCCATTCGCAACTCGAACAACGTGATCCAGTACGACATGCCTTTTACGGAGCAATTGCAGGGCGCGAACCGTGATCAAGTACGGGTGAACTGGCCAACGGCTGTCAAGGGAACGGTGCTGGTCAAGGTGCGGATGGACAACCGCTGACGTCCTGAGCGTTAAGGTAGTCGGGGCGTTGCCGTGTGGTCGGCAGCGCCCTTTTTTTATTCAAAATTCGCGCCAGAGGCCCAATTTGACCGATGTATTTTCAACGCTGTCCAGAGGCGCTTCAAATCCGAACTGGATGCGGAAATTGCGTTTTTTGGGTTTCAAGATCAGCGAGGGCGCGAGGGTTCCATATGTTTCGCCGCTCAGGTTACCCAGAAAAAGTTGCACCATGCCTGTTGTTGTATCACTAAAATTAAGTCCGACTGTTGTGTCGAGCTTGCTTTGGTGCTGGCCATTGCCCAAATCCCAGATGACGGTGGCATCCACCGACATCCAGCCGTGCCTCTCCTTGATCTGTACGCCGCGTCCCCACGAAAGGCCGGTTTTGAAATGCGGCAGAATCAAATCTCCGGCCCATGTCGCGCCCGCCCCGATCTCGTAGGCCCATTTGTTCGGACCAGTGCTTGTGCCAATTCGTCGGCGGAAAAAGAGGGTAGCATCGCCGCTTTGCAGTCCGAAGCGATCGGTGGAATACCCGATGTCCGCGCCCAGCGTTAGATTTTCCCGCACGCCGATTTCCAGATATGTGGAATTGGAAATGTCGCGGAAGTAGGTCGCGCTGAAGGATACAGAGGTGAAACTGGTACCCTGTTCGCGCAGCCAAGCGCCCGCGCAAGCCCGGCCGGGCACGACGGTCACCAGTATCAGAATGATCGTTACCGCAAATCGCATGGCACTCTCCCATACGCGATCATGGTTAACGTCAGTTAACAAAGCGTTAGTAAGAGGGCCTCGAATGTGCGTGATGCAAAAAGGCCCGAAGCGTTTGCTTCGGGCCTCATGTCTTGGTCGTCTAGATCGGGGGTTATACCCGGACGGAATCTCCGCGGGGGCCAGCAATCAGCCATACGATAAAGCCGACGACGGGGAAGATCACGATGCCCAGAGTCCAAGCGATTTTCGCAGCGCCTGAGGCACTTGATGTGAAGACTTGATAGACCGCATAGATGTCAGCGATCAGAATGATGAGGCCGAGAATGCCATATTCCATTGTCGTTACTCCTTTTGCGTTTGAATGCGTGTTGTTGCTGAATACCCAACGCGGATGCAGGCGTTTGGTTCCGGTTTTTCCGATTTGCAGGGAACCCAAGGGTGCGCGTGGCGATTGATCTGCCATTGAAACCAGCATGCAAGGAGACCAGAAAATGCCAGCAAAATCCAAAGCACAGCAACGGGCCGCGGGTGCCGCTTTGTCGGCCAAACGCGGGGACACAAAGGTCGGAGATCTTCAGGGCGCTTCCAAGGACATGTATGACAGCATGAGCGAAGCCGAACTGGAGGATTACGCGAGCACCGAGCGTAAGGGACTGCCCGAAAAGGTTGACGGTGACGATTGACCGTTTGCGCTGAATTCCGCTGAATCATCCGGTTTTTGGAACTGTTGATCGGCGTACTGGTTCACTTACCAACGTAACACATAAGCGAAAGGAACACGATATGAGTGACGTAACATCAACTGAATCAATGGTTTCCTCTTCTGATGTGAATGGCACCGCTGTTTATGGCAAGGACGGAAACCAGATCGGCCACATTGATCATCTGATGATCGACAAGGAAACCGGCAACGTGGCCTATGCGGTCATGGGATTCGGCGGTTTTCTGGGATTGGGAGAGGATCACCATCCTGTGCCTTGGAACGCTCTGCGGTATGATACCTCGCGAGAGGGTTATCTGACCGATATTGACGCCGAAGCAGTGAAAGGTGCCCCCGCCCGACCCGAGGGATGGCAGCGGGACCGCGACTGGGAACGCCGTACCTTCGATCATTTCGGTGCCAGTTACTACTGGCTGTAAATCCCGAAGTGCAATGATCTGCCAAACTGGTAAAGCCTGCCGATCCGTTGGCAGGCTTTTCAACGCGCCGGGGCCATTAACGCCCCCGGCGCTTAACGCCACCCCGCATGCCGCCACGGCCCATAGTGGATCGCCCGGATGACAACTTGGCGTTGTCCACTGCCTTGTCGACGGCGTACTGCCGCGCCATTGGATCATCCGCGATAACAAGGTCCACAGCTTCCAGCCGTTTCACTTCATCACGCAGACGGGCAGCCTCCTCAAACTCGAGG
>JBARUV010000161.1:0-1544 GCA_049645905.1 Sulfitobacter sp. | reverse complement strand
GGCGCGCTGGACGCAGTGTGGCAAAACGCGCCCTTTCCCCTGACCGGCGACGAAACCGCGCCTTTTGATACCGGTCTTTACGCAGTGACCGAAATGCTCGTTGGTGGCCTGCTGGCGTTGTTCGAAGGCAACGTTGTGCGCCGCGAAGTGGACGGTGCGGCGATCCACGCAGGCTTTTTTGTCGACGCACGGGATATGTACGAACGCCTGCGCGAAATGGCACCTGAAAAGCGCGCAAAAATACAGATGAAGCCTGTCAGTTTCACCAACGCGCTTTATGGCGACGAAACGGGCAAACGTGCGGCACGGCGCCACGCGCGTTTCGTGAACGGTGCGATGCAGGTCAGTGTGCTGGGTGATGCGATGTCGGACGCCGCAAAGCCCGGACAGGTGGTCAGCGGTGTCGGCGGACAGTTCAACTTCTTCGAACAGGCCTTTGCGCTGGAGGACGGACGCGCGATCCTGACCTTGCCCGCGACCCGACACAGTGGCGGCAAGGTAACATCCAATATCGTCTGGCAGCTTGCGCTGACCACCGTTCCACGCCACATGCGCGATGTGGTGGTCACGGAATATGGCACCGCCTTTTTGCGGGGGCAGACCGACGAAGACGTCATCAAACGCATGATCGCCATTGCCGACAGCCGGTTTCAGACCGGGCTGCTGGACACGGCCAGAAAAGCCGGCAAGATCGAAGCCGATTGGGAAATCCCCGAATCCCACCGCCATAATACACCAGAGACCCTTTCGCGATGGCTCGCCCCGCACCGCGGCGCGCTGTTGCCCGACTTTCCACTTGGCACCGACTTTGACGATATCGAACAAGTGCTGCTGCCCGCGCTGTCGCGGCTCGCTCAGGACGCGAGCAGTAAACCTGCGCTGGCGCGCCTGATCTGGGCGTCGTTGGCCGCGCCTGTCCATCCCAGAGAAGGTGAAGCGATGGTCCGGATGGGGTACAATCCCGCACCAGAATTAACGGAGCCTCTGCAATCGCGTGCTTTGCGCGGCGCCCTGCGGCTCTGCAACAGGCATCGTCATTCGACGGGCTGACCTCGCGCTCTGCTGAAAACGCCTGACGTCGGGCACAATACCATGAACTTGGGGGGGCACGGACCAACAAGACCCACCCGCTATGCACGCGTCTATGTCGGAGGCAGTGCCGCATACCATTCTGCAAGCATTCGGATATCACTGTCGCTCAGGTTCTGCGCGGCTTTGCGCATCAGCGCGGCGCGCTTGCCGCCGCCCCGCTGGCCATTGCGCCAAAGCTTGAGCTGGATTTCGAGGTAGTCTTTTGATTGCCCGGCAACGGCGGGCGCAATCGGGGCATCAGCGCGACGGCCCGGCCCGTGGCAAGCAGTGCACGCCGGGACGTCATCGGTGCCGCGTGTGGCAAGCTGCCCGCCGGGGGACTCGCTGTCCGCCTCTGACAAATCGGTTTGCACCGCAGCCTGCCTGCCGAACGCCTCTGCCAGTTTATCAATCTGCACACCGGTAAGGTCGCGCGCCGCCTCGGCCATGAAACCGCTGGAACGCGTGCCGTC
>JBARUV010000160.1:0-18371 GCA_049645905.1 Sulfitobacter sp. | reverse complement strand
ACACGTCGATATGACGCTTGTGTTCGAACATGACGCCTTCGAAAAGTGCGCGCAGCATATGCCCTTCGCCGTGCCAGCCTGCGAGACCGTAAAAGCCCGCGCGAAAGTCAGCGCCAAGTCGCGAGCCGAACAGGTATGGATGGAAAAACGGATCGTCGCTGCGCGGCACGACTTTGCCCACCTTATCGTTGCAAAATCCGAACGGGTCATCGTGATGTTGCCCGCGTTCGACGAATTCCCGCACATACCATTCCAGGTTTGCAGCCGATGTCGCGCTGGATTCGATGTTCACAAACCGATTTTTGCCAAAGCCCGCGACCATGAACACACTCTCATCCTGCACCGGAACTTTGGAGAACACCTGATTGATACTCCACGTGCCGACAATGATGGACGCTTCGCCCGGCGCAACGACACCCGATCCCATCGCGCTGGATACTACGTCAAAATAGCCTGCAATCACCGGAGTGCCGGCCTGCAATCCGGTTGCCAAAGCCGCTTGCGGGGTTACTTCGCCCGCGACCTCGGCTGGATCGAGCAGTCGAGGCAGCAATTCACCTGCGCCCGCCAACCCATAGAGATCTAGGAGTTCGTCGTCATAGGTGCAATCAGGCATTTTGGTGAGCCCGCAACCGCTCATGTCTGACACATCGCTGACGCGCTCACCGGTCAGTTTGTAAGTGATGAAATCTTTGCACAGAAAAGCCGTTCCAGCCCGTGCATATATCTCGGGCCGGTTCTGTTTGATCCACGCGAGCAAAGTAGGTGTTTGCGACGGCCAGGGCTTTTGTAGGGCCAAGGCTTGAATTGCGTCGCCAGATTTCGACGAAATCTCTTCCGCCAAACTTGCGGCGCGGGTATCAAGCGATTGAATTCCCAACAGCGCTTCGCCGTCGCGGTCCAGCATATAAAGCCCGTTGCCATGGCCAGCACAGCCAACCGCTGCAATTTGGGACGCAGCAATGCCAGCCTGCTCAACGCAGCCTTTTATGGCAACCTGAGCGTTTGCCCAAAGCTCGTTCAAATCCCGCTCGACGTGCCCGGGTTCAGGCGAGGAAGACTGGCCATCCAAGATATTTATTGCGATCTGCTGGCCTGTCAAATCAAACAGAACCGCCTTTATAACGGTGTTTCCCGCATCAAGGCCAAGCAGATATTTTTGGACCCTAGCCATTATTGTATATGTCCCAAGCTTCTTCACCAGAAGCGCCACTATGGATGATCGCCATCAATGCCGCCACGACAGCTTTTGGGTTGTCATGTTGATAGATGTTGCGACCGTAGACCATCCCATTTGCGCCTTGCGCAAAAATCGCGGCGGATTTTTCCAGAACCGTCTTCAGGTCTTCTTTGCCGCCGCCACGGACTAGAACCGGCACGCGCGCAGCCTCAACCACTCGGTGAAAGTCTTCCGGGTTTTCGGTTGGATCGGCCTTGATAATATCTGCCCCCATTTCGCTGGCCAAACGCGTCAGCGTCACGATTTTGTCGGCGTTCCCGTCCACCTGATACCCGCCGCGCACGTCGTTTGGCAGCATTACCAATGGTTCGATCATCAACGGCATCCCGTATTTTTCGCACGCCGCACGCACACGGCTGATGTTTTCAACACATTGGCGAAACAGATCGGGTTCATCGGGCAGCATGAACAGGTTGACGACGACCGCCGCCGCATCCATTTGCAACGCGCCGATAATCGGTTCTTCGGCATTTTGCAGCAACGACCACATCACGCGGTGGCGTTGATCGTTGTAAGGGTTGCCCATGTCGATGCGCATTACCAGGGCAGGCTTGTCCTTTTCAGGACGGCCTTGCAGCAAGTCGGCCTGACCATATGCACATTGGATCGCGTCGGGTTTCGCGCCAATCAACGTGTCCATGACGCCTGCCATGTCCTCAAGGCCAACCATAAAGCTCGGCTCGTTGCAGACCCCGTGGTCGATGGCCACGTCAAGACAGCCTCCATTGCTGAACATCCTGTTCATTCGGGCTTTGGTGTTAGGGCGCATTTTGTTCTCCAATTGGCTAGGCGTATCTTACGTGTTGCGGGATTTGAGCATTTCGGCGGAAACGCCATGATAATTTTGCAGGTCAGCAATCAAGGTTTGCGTTTCGGCCTCTATTTGGGCCGCAGACCATCCCTTGAGGTCCGCTACTATGGCGCAAATGCGGTTGATCAGATTTTCGGAAACCAGCCCCGTTATCGCCAGATCAGTACGGCGCATAACGACATCGCTAAGCGACGTGACAAATTCATGTTCTGTTAGAAACGCAATTTCACCCGTTGAAACCACGCAGGTGGACGCGATTGGCTGGTCGGACACGTAGTGTTGACAAAACCGCATGACCTCATGCGCCCGCGTCCCGTAGCTTTGTGCGAGGTGATCTGCGCGATCGGGCGATATCTTGTAGGTCTTCACCAATTCGGTTGCCAGATCGTTAGCCGACGGGGGGAAGTTTTTCCCGCCACCGATTGCCAGAGCTGCGGTGTCTCGTAAGCGGCTATGGCGTAGTTCGTTGAGAACGGCATCAGTGGTCTGCTCAGCAAAGGCGCGGAACGTCGTCCATTTTCCACCGACCATGCAGAACTGCGGAACAGCACCATCAATGCGTTTGATGAAATGGCCACGTGAAATACGGCCTGTGAAATCCTGGTCGCTTCTGGGTAGGGGGCGGATGCCACTGTAACTAAAGACGATCTGGTCCGCATCAATCGGAACCATCGGGAATACTTGGCCGACGGCTTCTAGGATATAAGCCTGCTCATCTGGTTCACACCGAACCCGAGAGGCCGCCTCGACCCGAATATCAGTAGACCCGACCAAAACTTTGCCAAGGTAGGGAAAGATGATGCAGACCCGTCCGTCGCCGTTTTCGAAGTAGATCATGTGACCGCCCAAGGCCCGCATCAATGCAGGGTTATCCAAGATCAAGTGCGACCCCTTGGTTCCTGACACCAGCGGCTTTTGGGTGGGGTCTTGAGGGGAAATCGCGCTGATTGCCTCGTCTAGCCAAGCTCCTGTTGCGTTTACCAGCGCTTTGGTTTTGATCTGCTTCTTGTCACCGGACTGTCGGTCGGTAATCTGGTAGGCCGCGCCATCAGTCGTCGACAATTCTGCATATGAAAGCGCGACACAGCGTGGATTTTCGATTGCGACATCCAGCACGATCTCTAGCCCCAACCGTTCGGGATAGCTGATCCAGGCATCGTGATATGTCGCCGAGAAACGCAAATCCGGCATAAGGTCGGGCCATTTTTCCTGCGTTGCACGCGCTGTCTGGAATTTGTGTTTGGGTAAGGCACGGTTTTTGCGCGTCACCCAATCATACAGCGTCAGCCCCAGTTTAATTGGCAAAGCCCCACGCGGCGCGGGTTTGCCAGATCGCCCAAGAAACGAGCCAGCCGCGTTTAAAGCCCCTGAAAATACTGACGTAATCGGTATGGTTGTCGGCAAGGGTCTGACGAAATGCGGCGCGTTCTTAAGTAATGCGTCTCGTTCACCCAGCGACTCGCGAACCAGTTCAAATTCGCCGTTTTCCAAATAACGCAAGCCGCCGTGGATCATACGGGACGGGGCGGCGCTACATCCCGAACAGAAATCATTACGCTCCACCAGCAAAACACGCAGCCCTTGCAACGCAAGGTCACGGTAAACGCCAATCCCATTGATCCCGCCGCCAACGACCACGACGTCAAAGCTTTCATCCTGTGAAAGAGCATCAAAGCTGTTTTGGCGCTGCGAAGGCATAGCTTCTCCTATCACTGAAGAGGCATTCTCCAGCGCTGGTTTCAGGTTTTAGGCTGGATTAGCCGTCGAGGTTTTGCAGGTGTTGGCCTGCGCTATTTGTAATCGCGGTGATGTCGTCTGGTGTCAGGCGCAACCGTCCGGCTTGGGCGTTTTCGCGGGCTTGTTCAGGGTTTCGTGCGCCGCAAAGCGAGAACGTGATGCCGGGTTGTTGCAGGGTCCATGCGATAATGATCTGCGCCAATGTCGCGTTATGGCTTTCGGCGACGGGCAGGATTTCATCCATCAACGCCTTGACCTTCTTGCGGTTTTCGCTGGAGAACCTTGGGTTATCCTTGCGCTGATCATCACCCTCAAAGGTCCGATCAGGGGTCATTTTCCCCGACAAGAGCCCAAGAGCCAGCGAAGAGTAACTAAGCGCTGAGACCTTGTTGCTCACAGCGACGGGCAACAGGGTTTGTTCGATATCCCGTTTGACCATGCTGTATTCTTCTTGGATCGCATCCAACTGGCCCGCCGCGACATAGGCGTTGATGTCCTCAACGCTGGTATTGCTGGCACCGATGGATCGGATTTTCCCCTGCGTTTTCAACGCCTCTAACGCTTCCATCGTTTCAGCAATCGGTGTGGTTGGGTCCTGCCAATGGGTGATGTAATGGTCGATGTAGTCGGTGCCGAGCCGTTTCAGGCTTTGTTCGACCTCATGGATGATCCCGTCTTTGCCCAGATATCGGTGGACCGGCTGACCATCCACATCAAAAAAATGGTTACCCTTTTGGGTGTGCCAGACCAACCCGCACTTGGTGGCAAGAATGACCTTGTCGCGGCACCCTTTTAGGGCTTTGCCGACGATTTCTTCGGCGCGGCCCTGACCATAGGCCGGAGCCGTGTCAATCAGCGTCACACCTTCATCAACGGAACATCGGATGGCATCTATGGATTTCGCTTCGTCGGTTCCGCCCCACATCCAGCCGCCAATGGCCCACGTGCCGAGCCCAATGACCGAAGCTTCGATTCCGCTTGCACCGATGGGGCGGGTTAGCATGTCATGCGACATTGTTTGACCTTTCTGAAGTGTTCATCACCAGTGCGGCCGTCTCTTCGTCGAGCACCAGAGAGTTGAGGTAATTTCCATTGAGAACGGCATTGATGGGCCGCGCTTTTTCTTCGCCCGCAGCGACACCGATGACGTGACCACAATTCTTGAGGTTGGCAGGGTCCAGCGCGACGAGGCGGTTGTTCAGCGCGTAGTTGGCGACCTCACCATTGTCGCGGATCAGGTGGGCTAACATTTCTCCAACGACGCCCATGCCAACCAGCATTTTCCGGTCGGCATCAGGCACTGGATGAAGGTCGAAATAACTGGATCCCGCAGGTTCAATGGATCCAATACCGATCAACGCAATATTGGCTTTGCTTGCCAGGTCAAATACCTCGCGGACTGATCCCACTTGACGAAGCATATCGCGTTGCGCGCTGGATTCAGCGAACAACGGCGCGTGAACCAACATTGCTTTGCCACCAAGGCGCTCGGCCAGCTGCGTGGCCAAATGGTTCACATCGGTAAAATATTTGCCTTGCACACCACCAGTGAGCGGCACAACGGTTACGCCCAACGGCTTTTCCACAGTCAAGTTATCGACCAAGGCGCTGATAGCCTTTCCGCCTGTAATCGCGATCACATCGCCATCGCGAATTGTCTCAATCAGCAAGTTGGCTGCGGCGCGGCCAACTTGATGTAACGTCGTGTCGGGGTTTCCCGAAGCCGTTGGCGTAATGACTGCACGGTTCAACGATGTCATCGCAACCATGTCGTTTTCGAAGTCTACGAGATGTTGAAACCGGCTTTCGATATCAATTTTGACCATCCCCAATTTGCGGCCCTGCGCGATAAGGCGGTTCACCTTTGACGTTGACAGGTTCAGCTTTTGGGCAATTTCGGACTGTTTCAGCCCGTCAAGAAAATGCAGGACAAGGACCACGTGGATTTGCCTTGCCAGCTCGTAATCTGTTATTGAATCAGACATCTGCATTTGCTTACCTGCGCCGCTTGTTAATGTAATGGTCGATCGAAACCGCAGCCAATAAGATAGAACCGCGAATGATGTCCTGCCAATAGACGGACACATCCAACAGAGCGAGAGAGCTTGAGACGACCGATAGCAGGATCACACCCAAGATGGCCCCGAATATTGTGCCGGTACCGCCGGTTAGGCTTGCCCCGCCGATGACTGCGGCAGCGATTACGTTCAGTTCCATACCGATGCCAAACGTCGGTTGGGCAGACCCGAACCGCGACATGTAGATCACCCCAGCTACACCACAAAGCGCGGAACATAATGTCGTCGTCAAAAACACGACCCGCTTGGTCCGGATGCCCGAATAGGCGGCGGCGCGTTCACTGCTGCCAGTGTAAAACACCCGGCGAAACATTGTAGTTTTGCGGAGCAGGAAATCAAAAGCCACAACGGTCACCAAGAAGATGATGATGACCAACGGAACTGGCCCGATTGACCCTTGCCCGATGAATTTGAATTCCGGTGGTAATGTGAACAAGCCCAACGGTCGGCCACCCGTCGCAAGTAGGCAGATGCCGCGTGCAATGACCATGACCGCGAGTGATACAATAAAGTGGTGCAGGCCCACCCGCGTGACAAAGAATCCCATGATCGCCCCAATGCCGGCACAGACGGCAATTGCGATCAGTGATGAGGTCCAGGGGTCAATTCCGTGCAAGAACAGCCATCCGGCCACCACCATCGCAAGTGCGGTGACCGATCCAACGGACAGATCAATGCCGCCTGAAATCAACAGGATTGTCATGCCAATGACGACGATGCCCTCAACTGCAAATGCCATCACCATGGCGCGCATATTCACCCACGTCAGAAAGTAGGGTGAAGCGAAGGTCATCACGATAAAGAGCACCAGAATAATGGCGATCAAACCCGTTTCTCGCATACGGAACAACTGAGCAATCGCGACTCTTGCCGTTTGCGTTTCAGTGTCATTTCCGGTGGTTGTGTTCACAGTCGTTGTCCCTTGTTCCCAATCATGCCGCGACCACATCGGCGATAGATGCCAGTCGCATGATCTTTTCTTCGGTCATATCGTCGCCGCTGACCTCGCCGCTGATCCGGCCTTCGCGCACGACAATGGCGCGGTCACACAGCCCGATCAGTTCTGGTAGCTCGGATGAGATGACGACGATCCCAACGCCGCTTTGCGCCAGATCGCGCAGAATGCGGTGGATTTCGACCTTTGCGCCAACATCTACGCCGCGGGTTGGTTCATCTAAGAAGATAAGTTTTGGCTTGACCGATAGCATCTTTGCTATTGCGACTTTTTGCTGGTTGCCGCCCGAAAGGGACGAGACCGGATCAGACAGCTTTCCGCATTTCAGGTTCAACTGGGTACCCAATGTGCCGGCCTGTTTTTCTTCTTTGTCACGGCGAATGATACCAAGTTTGGACGCGATTTGGCCCAATCGCAGCGCCGATACGTTTGCTGAAATCGGCAGTTCCAGAAAGATGCCATCGCCCTTGCGATCCTCGGACAGATACACAACGCCCGCATCAATACTGTGCTGATAGTCTTTTGATTCCAGCGGTTGGCTGTTCACATGGACCGCCCCAGTCACATCACTTTCCAGTCGGCAGATACCTTTGACAATCTCACTGCGCCCCGATCCAATCAAGCCTGCGATGCCCAGGATTTCGCCCCGCTTCAGATGGAAACTGACGTCATGGAACCGGTGGCCATCGCTTAGCTCCATTACCTCAAGGATGACATCATCTGATTTTTCGCAAGCAGGTTGTTTGGGTGGATAAAGCGTATCAATCACCCGCCCGACCATTGCTTTGACCACATCATCGGGACCGATATCCACTACCTCATGGGTGACAATATATTGCCCATCCCGAAACACCGTCACGCGATCACAATTGTCAAAAATCTCGGCCATGCGGTGCGAGATATAGATGATGGAAATGCCCTGATCCGCCAGACGCCGCATAATGCCAAACAGCACTTGGGCTTCTTTTTCGGTCAAGGCGGCTGTGGGTTCATCCAAGATCAAGACCCGGCAATCCAACGTCAGTGCCTTGGCAATTTCGATAAGTTGTTGATTGGAAATCGAGAGGTCGCGCACCATCGTGCCGGGGTCAATGTTACAAAGCTGGCGCAAGACGTCAGCAGCCTTTTTGCGCAAACCTTTGTAGTCCATCAGGAACGATTTGCTCACGTTCGTAGAGGACATGAATACATTTTCAGCCACAGTCACATCAGGGCATAGCGATATCTCCTGATGGACAAATCCAATGCCCAACTGTTGAGCCTTCGTTGGTGAAGTGATCTTGGCGATCTCTCCGTCTATAAAAATGCTGCCGCTGTCTGGCTGCAGAATTCCATCGATCACATTCATCAGCGTCGATTTTCCTGCACCATTTTCGCCGGCCAACGCGTGTATTTCGCCTTTTCGGAGCTCAAAATTGACACCACTTAACGCGTGAACTGGTCCAAAGCTCTTGGAGACATTCTCAATTTTGAGGAGCAGATCATCTGACATGGTTTTTCACTATGATGGGTTGAAAAGGCTAGATGGGGTGCAAGTCAGTTGTGATGACTTGCACCCCATCCAGGGAGGATGGTCGCTTAGTTAGGGTCGCGACCTTCCATGTAGGCATTCAGATCAAAGCTATCTGCATTTTCCTGTGTAATCACAGCAAAACCGTTGTCGACGTAGGGCATTTGCACCGGATTGAAACCGGACACTTTGTAGTCGTTGAACGGATCAAACACATCGCTGTGCGCCGCCATAAAGACCGACAAAAACCCCATAAATCCCTGCATGCCTTGGTTCGGGTTCAACGCCATGTGAATGTTACCAGCTTTGATATGCTCAAGCGTTGCTGGGGTTACGTCCGCGTGCATTATCAGGACATCAGCTTTGGCTTCGAGAATCGCGGCAACCGCACCTTCGGCAGAGCCGGCTTCTGGGATCCAGATGGCGCCCAGATTTGGGTTGGCCTGAACGATAGAGGCCGTTGCACGGTATGCAGCGTTGCTGTCTTGGTTTGTTGCCTGACGGCCAACCAGCTTCATGTTCGGATAGTGGCCTTCCATATAGGAAATCAACGCGGTCACACGCAGGTCATGGTTCGACTGACCAGGGTTTTCCAGAACCGCATATTCTGCGCTGTCACCGATTTGGCTGACGATCTCTTCTGCAGCGAATTTTGCCTCGGCAAGGTTGTCAGAAGTGATGTAGGCGGTGCGATTTGAATCAGGAGAGTCAGCCGCGAAGGTTGTGATCTCGGTGCCGTTTTCAATCGCCCGGTTGATCGGTTCGATAAACGGGTCGGCCTGCATCGGGTGCAACAAGATGCCTGCCGGGCTTTTCACCAAGTCCTGCTCGAATGACGCGATCTGTTTGGTGATGTCATAATCAGGAGTGCCTGAAAATACTGTTTCACAACCGAACGCCTCGGCGGCTTGTTTGAACCCTTGGTAGACAGGAACCCAGTATGGATGGCTCGAAACCATGACGTTCATGATATAGGTTTCGCCCGGCTCACAGCTCAGCGTGCCTTCGGCAGCTACCGTGTTTGCCGTCACTAGGGACGTGGACAGCGCAACAGCTGCGACCAGGCCCAATGCGTTAGATTTTTTCATTTCTTCCTCCCAGAAGTAGTGGTCAGGTGACCATAAATTTTTGATGAGAGTCACAAGATTTGCAAGTTATCTCATATACCGAAAAAAATCTCGGTATCAAATTCGCGCAGCCGAAATGTGATTCGTCAACGAAAAATGCAGATAATGTCGTATGATGAAATAAATTTCGCGTCTTTGATTATGTATGATAATTTAATATTTGCATCTCTCTGCCAGTACGATGAGGACCCTTACTGTTTCTGAGTTCTCCTCCATACTGGGACACTCACGGAATGCACGTCGGTTCGGCGGGTTAAGTGCATGACAAATTTGGCATTTCACACATTGAGCTGCGTCTCGCAGGACTGGGCCCTTCAAATAAATTTAGTGATGGCGAATGCGAGATAAAGCTATGTAATTTTATCGGATGGGTGGGAAAGGCGGTGCCTTTGCCTCTATGGTCAATGACAGGATCGTCGAAGCGGCTGAACACACGGGTGGTCCGTTGAATACATCCGGTCTGAGATCAGACATCGGGGATAACATCCTGCCTTTGTTCACCCAAACCAGTGATACCCAACGCCACGACATCCCCCGATTTGAGATACCGCGGCGGCTTCATCCCAAGGCCAACGCCCGGCGGCGTGCCCGTCGAAATCACATCACCAGGATGCAAGGTCATGAATTGTGAAAGATAGCTGACAAGGTAGCGCGCACCATAAACCATCGTGGACGTCGATCCATTTTGCATCTTTTCACCATTAACCGTCAGCCACATGTCCAGTTTTTGCGGGTCTTCGATTTCATCTGGCGTTACGAGCCAAGGTCCGATCTGTCCAAAATTGTCGCAGCTTTTGCCCTTCGTCCACTGACCTTGGCGCTCCGCCTGAAAGGCCCGCTCGCTCACATCATTGACCACCGCGAAACCGGCGACGTGTTCCATAGCATCCGCTTCGTCTACATATTTGGCGGCTTTTCCAATCACGATAGCCAACTCTACCTCCCAATCGGTCTTTTCGGAACCTCGGGGGATAATTATGGGATCATTCGGACCACAGATGGCAGAAGTGGCCTTCATAAAAATGATCGGCTCACTAGGCACCTTTGCACCAGTTTCGGCGGCATGGTCCGAGTAGTTCAGCCCGATACAGATGAATTTACCCGTACCGGCAACGCAAGGACCAAGCCTTGGCGTGCCTTCTACAATTGGCAGATCATTTGGATTGATTTCGGCAATCGCCTTTATCCCCTCACCGTAAAGCGCCGGTCCAGTGATATCGTGGACAATATCGGACAGATCGCGAATTGATTCATCAATATGTAGCAGACCGGGTTTTTCGGCCCCAGGGGCACCATAACGCAATAGTTTCAAGACAAATTTCCTTTCGGTGATTTTGGAATGTTGACTGCTCACCCAGAGCAAAACAAAGGAGTCATAAATCCTTTGCTTCGGTAGAGCGCAGATGTGTGCCGGTTTGCTTGAGAAGATCAGCCTGCAAAGCCATTCCCAGACCAGCGGCTTCCGAAGCGCTGATATAGCCCTTTTCGACAAGCGGAAGCTCAGTGACCAAATCTCCGTACCAACCGTAGTAGAACGCGCGGACAATTTCCTGCGTGAACACGTTGGGCGCGTGCATTGCGATATGCGTTGATGCGGCCAGCGCCACTGGTCCGGTGCAGTCATGTGCTGCAAACGGCACCCCATGACTGTCACAAAGTGACGCAACCTTGCGCGCTTCGGTCAAACCACCTGCCCAGACAACATCCATGATGCCCACGCCGATGTCGGCTTGCCGCAGCAGTTCACCGAACTGGAAACGTTGCCCCAGCAATTCGCCTCCGGCAATGGGCGTGCTGGTCGCGCGTGCCACACGTGCAACTTGGCTTGGCACATCCATACGCACGGGGTCTTCAATCCACGTCAGGTCAAATTCTTCCAGCGCCTGACAGATTTGTTTGGCGACAGGGATATTCCAAAGTGAGTGCAGCTCCGCCATAATACCGATGCGATCACCGACCGCTTCACGGATACGCCTGAACGGCTCAAGCGCGGTATTCATATCGGCGGCAGAGATGCTGGCGCCTTGCGATGCTACAGCAGCAAAATCGAACGGCCATATCTTCATCGCCCCGATGCCCATATCAAGCAGGCTCTGCGCGACTTCTTCGGGCCGTTCTAAAAACCCTTGCAGGTCTTCATAGGGGCCCGCTTGCGATGTCAGTCCGAAATTTGCGGTTGTCTGCGCTGCCGCCTTCTTTACATATTCATAGCCCGCGCAGGTGTTGTACACCTTGACCTTGTCCCTGCTGGTTCCGCCAAGCGCTTTATGAATGGGCTGGCCAATCGCCTGGCCCCAAATGTCCCACAAGGCGATATCGACGGCTGACATAGCCCGCATTTCCGCACCCGAACCACCCCGTCCAGTATACCCCGTCATGTTATGGCTGTGGCGTTCGATATCAAAAGCGTTCTGACCCAACAAATAAGGTGCGATGAAATTATGAACATGAGCAGCAACCGCTTCGGGGCCAAAGAAGGTCTCCCCTAGACCCACCAGCCCCTCATCAGTGTGAACGTGAACCCAAATGAGATTCGGGTAAGCGTCGACTGTGATCGTTTCAAGTTTCGTAACTCTCATACTGGTTTTACCTAAGGTGTTCTCATCAGGGAGCTTCAATTTTGTCGGATCGTGGAAAGCCGTCCGCTGAGTGTCACGCCAAGATCGATAATCCGCTCGCCCACGTTTGATGGATTGGCATGGGCCGCTATTATCAATTCAGCCGCCTTCAAACCCATTTCCTTGCGCGGCGTTCTGACAGATGTCAGCGGTGGCACCATCTGAGCGGCAATATCTAGATCGTTGAAGCCGCAAATTGCCATGGTGTCAGGGATGCTGATGCCGCGCGCAAGACATTCAAGCGCGACTCCCACCGACAGGTCATCGTTGTTACAGATCACAGCGTCGCATTCCGGCGCTCTGGACAACAGCTCGCGAAACAGCACTTTTCCAGTTTCAATGCCGGATATCGCTGCCGTCGAAACCAAACGATTTGAATCGTAAATGCCATGCGTCGTCAGAACATCCCGGTAACCGTCAATGCGCCTCATTGCGCGTGGTTCCAACAAGGCGTTGATATATCCGATGCGCCTGTATCCCTCTGACACCAGGTGTTCAGTCGCCATCGCCATCCCGTCGTAATTTGAATATCCGATCACGAAATCTATCGGGTCATCGCAAAGATCCATGAACTGGACGATTGGACAATCCGCAGCCCGTAGCATTTGGTCTGACGCTTCGTTCTGATCAATGCCCGTCACGATCAACCCGGCAGGCCGCAAATTAAGGAATTCCTTGAGCTGCTTTTGCTCCTTCTCCGTGTCGTAGTAAGTATTCGAAACTTGGATGCTGTACCGCGTTCCCGCAAAACCTTCGTACGCGCCGGACAGAACTTCGGTGAAGACGTCGTTGGTGAACGAGGGTATCAAAATTCCGATAACATTCGACTGGTTCGCAGCAAGAGTAGAGGCTGCAAGGTTTGGCGTATATTCAAGTTTTTCGATCGCTTCAGCGACTTTCTTGCGTAATTTTTCTGATACAACCTCAGGGCTTCGCAGTGCCCGCGACACTGTGATTGGGCTGATTCCAGCCTCCCGCCCGACGTCCTTTAATGTTGGTTTCCTCACCTCTACTCCCCCGAATCGCTCTCGCTAAAAGCGCTAAATCTCGCGTCATTTGTCCACATTGTTCATCGCCCCTTCACACCAATGCCTGCGACAGCAAAAATCTTGCCTGAAAGTTTAGACCGAAGCGCATATTTCGGAAAACGAGGAGTGGAGCAAGGAAAAGACAGGTAATAGCTCCTAAAACTATACGCCAAAGCCGACATGATTTTGGTATCAGAACTTGGCCAAACGAGGCGTAATTCCGGTTTGCAACAGATAGCACGTTGACGAATGATTGCGCAACCATTATTCATATTGCTAGTTCGTGGATAATCCACGGCGCGTGTCGTGATGTGCTTTTGAAAATTGGCAATCAGAAATTTGATTATTTCAAAATGACTGTGACGCGAAGTTCTGGGAGGAAAGAAACATGACAAAATTTACCAAGATGGCTCTTCTTGCTGCTGTATCTTCAGCAGGTATCGCTGGTTCAGCGCACGCGGCGGATTTCGATTTGAGGTTTCAATCGGTTGATCCGGCGGGCAATCCGAACTTCATTATTCAAAAGGAATGGGCTGAAAGCCTTGAGGCGCTAACCAACGGCCGCCTTACAATAGAGCTCGTCCCCGTTGGGACCATTGTAGAACACAACGAGACACTTGATACGGTCGCTGCCGGTATCCTTGACGGCCACATCACCGATGCATCTTATTTCGCGGGCAAAGACCCGGCATTCGGGTTGGTGGCAAATCCGGTTGGCGCGTGGTCGTCCCCTGTCGAAATGCTGTCCTTCTTTGAATACGGTGGCGGCAAAGAACTGATGAACGAGATTGAAGAGCCTTATGGCCTGCATTTCATCGGCGCTCTCACCACGGGACTCGAGGCATTTGTTTCCAAGGTTCCGTTGGACGGCGTTGCGGACCTGAAAGGTCTCAAGATGCGCGCACCCGAGGGACTGGTGCAAGAAGTGTTCGCCGCGGCAGGCGCTGCCCCGGTAAACCTGCCCGCTTCTGAGGTCTTTACTTCACTCGATAAGGGCGTCGTGGATGCCGCAGACTACACCGTGTTTTCGACAAATCATCAGCAAGGCATGCATAAGATTGCGAAGCATCCCGTCTATCCGGGGTTCCATTCTATGCCATTGGTTGAAGTTTCAATGAACAAGGACGTTTGGGAAAGCCTGCCAGCGGACATCCAGAAAATTCTTGAAGTTTCAGTCCGTGATGCCGCTTATGGAATGGTCGCCCAGCTGGCGATGAAAGATTCCAAGGCCGTTGCCGAGGCATCAGCAGATCCCGAGATCACAGTCCACAATTGGTCCGCAGACGAGCGTGCAAAGTTCCGCGGTATCGCCCGTGGCAAGTGGGAAGAAGTCGCTGCACGGTCTGATAATGCGCAGAAAGTCTATGACACGCTGACAGCTTACCTGACTGAACAAGGCCTTCTCGCCGAATAAGCAATAGCGCCGCCGTGTCAGTTGCGCACTGGCAGGGCGGTGCTTTTCTCAGTCCTAGGGGGGTGTTTCAACATGGAAGCGAACAACTCAACCCATCAAGAAAAGCCCACAGCCGCGCCAGAAGCGGGCATATTGGGTCGTATCGTGGTGGCACTGGGGCAAGTCTTTGCGGTGGGGATATTATTGATCGCCCTCATTCTCGTGATCGAAGTCATCCTGAGGTACGTTTTCAATAAACCGACAATCTGGGCGCATGAAACCGTCATCTTCATCAATGCCACAGCCTTTATCTTTGGCGGGCTATACGCCACCGCGCGCAACGCGCATATCCGCGTAACGATTGTATACGACCTTCTGGTCGGCCAATGGCGGCGATGGAGTGATGTGTTGATTTCCCTGTCGTGCTGCGTGGCCAGTATCACGTTTGCATATGCTGCTTGGAAAGGTGTCAAACGCGCGATTTTCACTCCAGCCGGCGACCTACGATTAGAGACTACCGGATCGGCATGGAACCCACCGACACCTGGTTTAACCAAGTTGTTCCTGCTCGCCGTGCTGGTTGTCATGGCGCTTCAGTTTTTCATCCTCTCCATCTCCTATTTTCGAAAGCGATAATACTGCATGGAATACCTCAGTTTTCTTGG
The DNA here is from genome assembly GCA_049645905.1 of Sulfitobacter sp. Taxonomy (GTDB): domain Bacteria; phylum Pseudomonadota; class Alphaproteobacteria; order Rhodobacterales; family Rhodobacteraceae; genus Sulfitobacter. The sequence continues at coordinate 3,209 of JBARUV010000160.1, read as the reverse complement.
CGATTTCGGACCAATGACAATCGAAACCGCAACGCTTTTGATGTTCTCTTTACTGCTAGTGTTGCTGTTGACCGGCATGCCACTTGCTTTCGTGACACTTCTGGTCGCCCTGGTTTTCGCTTTGGGATGGTTTGGGCCGATGGCAGTGCCGTTGATCACCAGCCGCATCTTTAGCTTCGTCAATTCCTTTGTGTTTGTCTCGGTCCCGATGTTCGTCATGATGGCTGCAATCCTTGATCGGTCTGGCATTGCGCAAGATTTATTTGATGCGATGCGATTGCTGGGTGGACGCCTGCGTGGTGGTGTTGCGATTCAAACATTACTCGTCGCCGTGGTGCTGGCCGCGATGTCTGGAATCATCGGGGGTGAGATCGTTTTGCTCGGCTTGCTCGCCCTGCCTCAAATGCTGCGCTTGGGCTATGACAGGCGATTGGCCATCGGTGTGTGCTGCGCTGGCGGCGCGCTTGGAACGATGATCCCGCCGTCTATCGTTTTGATCATCTATGGCCTTACCGCGAGCGTCTCCATCGGAGATCTGTTTGCCGCATCGTTCATGCCCGGTTTCATGCTGGCGGGCCTATACGTTTGCTACATCCTGTTTCGCGCCTACCGCGACCCTGACTGTGCACCCATCCCGGACTTTCAGCCAACACCTACAAGTGAAAAGCTGCGTCTTTTGAAAGGGTTGATCCTGCCAATGCTTGTCGTGACGATGGTGCTCGGCTCAATATATGGCGGAATTGCAAGTGTAACAGAGGCCTCTGCAGTTGGTGTTGCGGGTGTGACCATTTCGACGTTGCTGCGAGGTGAGTTGACCCTCGAAATGCTGCGCGGTGCCGCCCTGCAAACGCTACAGACTGTCGGAACAATTGTCTGGATCGGCATTGGGGCTACCGCGTTGGTTGGGGTTTTTAACCTGATGGGCGGCATTGATTTTGTGTCCAACTTGATCTTGGGCTTGTCAGCCAACCGCACCATTATCCTGCTCTATATGATGGCGATCCTGTTCATTCTGGGCATGTTTCTGGACTGGGTTGGAATTGCGCTTCTGACGATGCCGATCTTCGTACCCATCATTGTAGAGCTGAATTACGATCCCGTCTGGTTCGGCGTTCTATTTGCCATGAACATGCAGGTCAGCTTTTTGTCACCGCCATTCGGCCCTGCAGCGTTTTACCTCAAAAGCGTCGCCCCTAGTGACATTTCCCTGATGGAAATCTTTCGCGCACTTCTACCGTTCATCGCTTTGCAAGTGCTGGCGCTGGCTCTGCTTATCATCTTTCCCGGCATCACTGGCCGATAACTCAAAAATCAAGGAATTCCCATGAAACTTCGCTCACAAGACTGGTTCGCAAAAGCTGATGATCCGGGCATGACTGCTCTCTATCTCGACCGATTTTTGAACTACGGCTTGACCCGTGAAGAGTTGCAGTCCGGCAAGCCGTTGATTGGCATTGCACAAACTGGAAACGATATTTCACCGTGCAACCGTCATCATATCGAACTGGCCAAACGCGTGCGCGAAGGGATATTTGCTCAAGGTGGCATTGCGTTCGAATTTCCCGTCCACGCAATTCAGGAAACCGGAAAACGCCCGACTGCATCGCTGGACCGTAATTTGGCGTATCTAGGGCTGGTCGAAATCCTTTACGGCTATCCGCTTGACGGGGTTGTCCTGACCATCGGATGCGACAAGACCACACCTGCCCTGCTAATGGCTGCGGCCACGGTTAACATTCCTGCCATCGCCCTATCCGTCGGGCCAATGCTGAACGGATGGGACAATAACGAGCGCGCGGGTTCCGGCACCATCATCTGGAAAGCGCGCAAAGAGCACGCTGTCGGCAAGATTGACGACGAAGGTTTTATCCAGAAAATTGCAGACGCTGCACCCAGCGTTGGCTACTGTAATTCCATGGGAACGGCCAGCACGATGAACTGCCTGACCGAAGCGTTGGGCATGCAATTACCGGGGTCTGGTGCCATCCCTGCGCCCTACCGCGAACGCGGCCAGATGGCCTATCAGACAGGACGGCGAATTGTCGAAATGGTGCATGAAGACCTCAAGCCATCGGATATCATGACACGAGGCGCGTTCGAGAATGCCGTTGTGGTGAACTCCGCAATTGGCGGCTCGACTAATGCACCGATCCATCTGAATGCTATTGCTGCCCATATGGGCGTAGCACTCGATAACGACGATTGGGAAAATCTGGGCCACGATGTGCCGCTGCTGGTAAACATGCAACCATCGGGCATGTACTTGGGCGAGGATTTCCACCGTGCCGGTGGCGTGGCCGCGGTGATCTCGGCCCTTCTTAAAGCGGGGATGCTTCCTGCACCGGAGGCGCAGACAGTCAATGGCTTGTCGCTGGATCAATCATTCTCGGATATTCCGGTCACAAATGATGACGTCATCCGCCCGCTTGAGACACCGATAATCCAACAGGCGGGTTTTCTCAACATGTCCAGCAACCTCTGGGACAGCGCCATTTTCAAAACTTCGGTCATCTCTTCCGACTTCCGACAGCGCTATTTGTCTAATCCAGATGATCCCAATGCCTTCGAAGGGCGTGCGATCGTATTTGAAGGTCCCGAGCACTACCGCGCGACAATTGATGATCCCGATCTGCAAATTGACAAAAACTGCATACTTGTGGTTCGCGGGGCCGGTCCGGTCGGCTATCCCGGTGGTGCCGAGGTTGTAAACATGCATCCCCCTGCCTACTTGATCGAACAGGGCATTGAGGAATTGCCGTGCATCGGCGACGGTCGACAATCCGGAACGTCCGGTTCGCCGTCGATCCTGAATGTCTCTCCCGAAGCCGCTGTAGCAGGTGGGCTGGCGATTATCAGAACGAACGATATGATGCGGGTCGACCTGTTGAAACGCCGCGTAGACCTGCTTATTTCAGATGATGAAATAAAAGCGCGTTTTGACGCCTTGGCGCAGGATGGCGGGTTCTCATACCCCGATCATCAAACCCCTTGGCAGGAAATTCAACGTCACTACGTCACCCAGTTTGACAAGGGCATGGTATTGTCCAATGGTCCAAAATATCAACGTATCGCGCAGAAAATGGGGATACCTCGTGACAGCCATTAGTGGGGGGACGCGTTCATAGATCCTCATCGGGCGGAGTTTTCTGTGCGTTCAATATGACGCATGCTAATGGTGCGTTTTGGTGGGTTCTATGCGTGCCTTAAGG